>JBEIFO010000432.1:0-1509 GCA_040382375.1 Crocinitomicaceae bacterium | reverse complement strand
TCTTTAGGCAATTCATATTTGAATTGACCCAATTTCATTGTGGAAATCAAGGTGTTATTATTTAAGTGGGGGGCGAAAGTACGAAATCAAAAAGCCTTTGTAAAGACCTTTTTCACCGAGTCATCACTAAAGTGCTCATTTACAGCTTCATAACTAGGGTAAAATAACTTCACCCAGTCCATTGGACTCTTCGCTTCGTCTACACGAAACGGGAAACTCTCCGTTCTTCGCAAGGCGCTTAGGTATCCGCCAACGCCCAATCTCCGCCCAAAATCATTCGCTATGGACCTTATGTAAGTGCCTTTCGAACATCGAATGCGAAACGACACTTCCTTTCCATCAAAATCTCTCAATTCAAACGTTTCAATTTCAATCAAGTTCTCACGCATTTTCACCTCTTCGTTCTTCCGAGCCATTTCATACGCTCGAACTCCATCGATTTGTTTTGCGCTATAAACCGGAGGTATCTGAAGTTGCTCGCCTATAAAAGTCTTTGCAACTTCTTCCAATTTTTCTAGAGTCAAATGTTCTGTAGATTGAAAATTCTCGGGCAATGTTTCCTTATCGAAACTGGGCGTTGTTGCGCCAAGTAAAATCTTGCCTGTATACTCCTTCGTCCCACCTTGAATGTCTTCAATGGACTTGGTCATCTTGCCCGTGCAAACAACCAACAGCCCCGTTGCCAGGGGGTCTAGAGTGCCTGCATGTCCGATTTTAAACTTCGGGAATTTTCCTTCGCTGCGTAATATCCATTTCAACTTTCCAACCACATCGAAACTGGTCCAATTCAACGGCTTGTCTACCAGAAGAATTCGTCCTTCCAACAATTCATCTGCACTTGAAACAGAACAAAGTTTTAGAAAGTCGTTCATTAAACGTGTAGCATTAATTCTTTAGCTGTTTGAAGCGCTGCCTCTCCGGCCTGATCACCCCCTAACATATGCGCCAATTCCTTCTCGCGTTCCGTTACATTCAACTCTTGCAAATCGCTTATGGTAGATTCTCCTTCAACACGCTTTGTAACTCGGAAATGCTGATGGGCCTTCGAAGCTATTTGTGGTAAGTGAGTAATGACCAACAGTTGCGCAGAAGCCGACATTTCTCTCAATAACGAAGCTATTCGATTGCCCGTTTCTCCGCCAACACCCTGATCAATTTCATCGAGTATAAGCACCGGCATTTCATTCAAATGCGATGTTGCGGCTTTAATGGCTAGCATCACACGTGATATTTCTCCGCCTGAAGCAACCGCTTTAATATCTTCAAATGGCTGCCCCTTGTTTGCAGAAAAAGCAAAACGTAAATTCTCAGCCCCGTAAACGTGCAGTTCAGGAGTCCCTGTAACTTCAATTTGAAATTGAGCGTGCGTTAAATTCAATTTTTTCAATGAAGAAGAAATTGCTTTTTCAGCTTCCTTCACACCCTTCATACGCAGGTGCGAAAGTTTTGTCGCGAGCTCTTTGCATTGATTTTCCAACTGCAAAACTTCTATTTCTTTGTGTTGAATGG
>JBEIFO010000431.1:0-1572 GCA_040382375.1 Crocinitomicaceae bacterium | reverse complement strand
GGTTCACGTATTCACGGAATTGTTCGTGAGTTACGCAACGAAAACATCGACGTTATTCATTACACAACAAACGAGAACTTGTTAATTGCACGTGCGCTTGCACCAGCGAAAATTTCAAGTATTAGCATTGATAAAGACAATGCGAAGGCAGATGTGTTCTTGAAGCCAGACCAAGTGTCTTTAGCAATTGGAAAAGGTGGACATAACATTCGTCTTGCCGGAAGATTGTGCGGTTATGAGTTAGATGTTTATCGCGAAACAGATGTCGACATCGATGATGTGGATTTGGAAGAATTCTCTGACGAAATCGACAGCTGGATTATCGATGAATTGAAATCGATTGGTTGCGATACTGCTCGTTCAGTTCTTGAGATTCCGAAAGAAGATTTGGTTAAGCGTACAGATTTAGAAGAAGAAACCATTGATGAAGTGTTGAGTATTTTGAAATCTGAGTTCGAATAAAATTCGTTTCGCTAGTCAAAAAAGTGCTTAATCACGAAGAATGTGTTAAATAGATTTTTTAAGGAACGGGAATAGATTTATGTCAGAAACAAAAGGACCACAACGCTTAGGTAAGGCCGCTACTAACTTAAATGTTAGTAAGGATACCATTATTGAATTCCTGAAGAAAAAGGGAGTTGCAGTAGATAATAATCCAATGGCGAAAATTGAGGGCGAAGTATATGATATGCTTTGTGCTGAATTTTCTACGGACCAAAAAGCGAAAGAGGTTGTTCAAGCAGCTGCAACGAAATTGCGTGAGTCGCGCGAGTCGTTGAGTATCTCGGACAATAAAAAAAGGAAGGACGGAGAGAGCGAGGAGTTGTCGGACATTGATTTGGCAAAATTCAAGCGCCCAGATGCTGTGGTTGAAAAACCTAAAGTGAAGGCTAAACCTGTTGAAGCGCCTGTCGCTCCTAAGACTGAGAAACCTGCAAAAGTAGAAGATGTTAAGGTAGTAGAATCTGTTGTAGAAACGGAAACTCCTGCAGAAGTTCCTGCTGTTTCACAGCCTGAGGAACGGAATCCGAACGAAGTTAAGGTTGTGGGAAAGATTGATCTTTCTGCATTAGAAAAACCGAAACGCGGAAAGAAAGCGACAGAACCAAAGAAGGAAGAGCCGAAAAAAGGAAAGAAGGAAGCTCCGAAGGTTGCGGCCCCTGTGGCAAAGCCAGAGCCAACTCCAGAGCCAGAGGTTGTAAAGCCAGAGGTTGTTGAGAAGGAAATAATTCGCGTGAATGTAGAGAAGTTGGCAGGCCCTAAATTGATGGGTAAGATTGTTCTTCCAACAACTCCTGAAAAGAAATCGCCTGCCGCTACGGCTGCTGAAAACAAAGAGAAGCGCAAGCGCAAGCGTATATCGAAAGTAGATATTGGTCGCCAACAAGAGATAGACAAGAAAAACGCGAACAAACCTACTCGCACCCCTTATGTTGCTCAACCGAAAGCGGCTCCTACAGAGACGGATATTCAAAATCAGATTAAAGAAACACTTGCACGTTTGGGTGTGGGTGGAAAATCTAAATCTTCAAAGAACAGAAGAGACAAGCGTTCTCAAGTAGCTCGTCGTAG
>JBEIFO010000430.1:0-1572 GCA_040382375.1 Crocinitomicaceae bacterium | reverse complement strand
CTCATTGAAGAACTGAACAAGATGAAAAGTTTGTTTATGGAAGGCGCCATTGCAAACGGACATCCGGCAGATAAACTTGAAAAAATCTGGACCGACTGGGAGAAGTTTGCGAGTTACGCTTTCAACAAATCTCACTCAACTTGTTACGCTTGGATTGCTTATCAAACGGCGTATTTGAAAGCGCACTACCCCGCAGAGTTTATGGCTGCGACATTAAGCAATTCCATGAGCGATATTAAGGGAGTTACTTTCTTTATGGAAGAATGCAAGCGCATGCGCATTCCTGTTCTTTCTCCGGATGTGAACGAATCACTTTCGCTTTTTTCAGTGAACAAAGCTGGAGCCATTCGCTTTGGATTGGCGGCTGTGAAAGCTGTTGGAGAGAATGCCGTAGAAAGCATGATTCGCGAAAGAGAAGCGAAACCGTTCGAAACAGTCTTTGACTTTTTAGAACGCGTAGACGATAAAGCAACCAACAAACGTGTTCTTGAAAGCTTGGCCATGTGCGGAGCTTTCGACCGATTCGGAATTACACGCTCTGCGTATTTCGGAACCGACAACAAAGGCGAAGGATTCATTGACACGCTTGTCAAATATGCCCGTGCAGCGCGCGATGGAAAGAACTCTTCACAAGCTTCACTTTTCGGAGAAGACTCCGGCGTGCAAATTCAACCGCCCACCGTTCCTAAGGTTGAACCTTGGGATGCGCTTACTGAATTATCGAAAGAAAAAGAGCTTGTTGGAATGTTCATCTCAGGACATCCGCTCGATGATTTCGCATTGGAAATCGAAGCCTTCTGTTATCCAAATTCAATGGAAGCATTAGAAAATCCCGAACCCAACAACGGCCGTGAAATTTCTTTTGCAGGCATTGTGAAAAACGTGCAGCACCGCATGTCGCAACAAGGCAATCCTTATGGAAGTTTCACCCTGGAAAACGGAGAAGGTTCGCACGACTTCCGCTTGTTCCGAAAAGACTACATGAGCTTCAAAGCCTATATGCAAGACAACTTCTTTTTGTATGTGCGCGGACGTTTTCAAAAGCGTCGCTATGGACAAAACACAGAAGAAAAAACTGAATTTCAAATTGCAGAAATATCCCTCTTAGCTGAAGTGAAAGAAAAGCTTGGGCGTTATTTAACTATTGGCATTGACTCAGAATTTTTAACCGACAAGACCATTGAAAAACTAGATGAACTGTTGGTGAAAAATACTGGACACGCTCAGCTTCGCATTGAATTAAAAAACGGTGAAGACCGCGTGGTGCTTCCTTCTTCGGAAAGAAATAAAATTCTAGTGACTAAAGAAATTCAAAACGAACTCGAGGCGATTCCCGGAGTATACTCCATTGCCCTTTCTTCGCGTTAACGAATACTAATTTTCTGAACGCCTGATTGTTTTTCAGATTGAAAAACGAGGAAATAAATTCCTGGTGAAGCATTCACTTGGAATTCATTTGATCCTGAGTGACTGAAGGTTAATTTTCCGTCGATGCTGTAAACCTGCACATTCAGATTATTTACTTGCGCTGAAGCTTGAAAGACATTGTTTCCAATTGAATTAAAGGAAAGG
>JBEIFO010000429.1:0-1577 GCA_040382375.1 Crocinitomicaceae bacterium | reverse complement strand
TGCGGTGTTCGTCCGGAAGAAGAATTACACATGATCATTCGTAGCGCTGAAGAATTCTGTCAGCCTCCTGTTCACTTCTCCCATTCCGTTTGGAAGGTGGAAGGAAAGGCGGTTTTGGAAATTGACATTGAAGAATCTTCAGCAAAACCTCATTTAGCAAAAATTGAAGAAGGGTGGAAGGCCTTCGTGCGCGAGCACGACGTTACGCTGCCTGCTTCGAATGTTTGGATTGCCATGCAAGAAGTTTCTTCCCAGCAAGAATCGAATGAACTCTTTCAAATGTCGGAAAGAGAAGAGCAACTTTTTTCTTTGTTGAAACAACAGCCCTTTACCTTGAATCAATTGTCTAGAAAGGCTGGCACACCGCGCCCCATCTTAATCCGAAAGCTAGCGAAACTCATGAAATGGGGAATCGTAGTTGAGAACTTCGAACAAGGCAAAGCACTTTATTCTTTAAAATAAAAAAGAGCGGGAATTTCCCGCTCTTTTTGCTCTAACTAAAATCTAAACCCTAACCTAACCTAATCTTAATTCTTAATGAAGTTGAAGTGACTTCCGGTTTCTGTAACTACTGAGTACATACCCGAAGTAAATGCGCTTGTTGAAATGGTATTTAAGTTGTTATTCAAAAGACCACTTGCAACCAATTGTCCTGAAACATTGTAGATAGAATAAGTTTCAGCTGATGCTGATTTTCTTTCAATGGTTAAAACATCTGTACATGGATTAGGATATGCCTGAACCGCTGAATTCAATATGTCGTTAACTGAAGCTGGTGGCAATAGAACGGCGTCAATGACGTGAACAATTCCATTCCAAGTTCTCAAATCAGCCGCAACAATGTTTGCATTGTTAATCATGGCACCACCCATTCCTAGAGTAATCGTAGTATTGTCATCTTGCAACATAGTAACGTCTTGACCGTCTACAAGATCTGTTGAGGCTATTACAGAGCCTACAACATGATAAAGCAAAACATCTGTCAAAGCTGTTGGATTAGCAATCAACGACTCAATTGTTCCAGCAGGTAAAGCACCGAATGCTGCGTCGGTTGGAGCAAAAACAGTATAGAAATAATCGTTTTGCAATGTTCCATCTAATCCAGCAGCAAGAACACCTGTCTCAAGGATGGTATGAACAGGAGAACCTTGAATTATATCCCAAACGTTGTTCGCTATAATACCAGGTGCAATCACAGCATCTAAAACGTGCACTACGCCGTTGTCGGTTACAATGTCAGCAACGATTACTTGCGCTTGATTGATAAATACATCTCCATTTACAATAGAAACAGTGATATCAACTCCAGAAAGAGTTGTAATGAACTGACCGTCTGATAGATCTGTAGAAAGCGCTACAGATGGAACTACGTGGTAAGTTAATATGTAAGTCAAAGCACCACTCGGATCAGCTAAAAGTGCATCAATGATTGGCTGTGGTACCAAAGCGAAAGCCGCATCGGTTGGAGCGAATACAGTTAAAGCACCTGGGCTATCCAATGCACCGTCCAATCCCGCAAGTCCAACTACTGCCTCTAAAGTAGTGTGGTCAGGTGAGTTTTGAATCACATCCCAAAT
>JBEIFO010000428.1:0-1578 GCA_040382375.1 Crocinitomicaceae bacterium | reverse complement strand
TGTTCTTATTGAATCACTGCACGTGAACTTCAACAAGGGTTTCGTTGCTATAACGGGTGAAACCGGAAGTGGAAAATCGATTTTATTAGATGCCTTCGCACTCCTATTAGGCGACCGTTCAGATGTGAAGAGTATTCGCGTAGGCCAGGACAAATGCACGGTTGAAGCTGTGTTTGCAATTTCGAAAGATCGTTTCGATTCTTTTTTTCAAGAAAATGATTTAGATTTTTCGGAAGAAACGGTTGTTCGAAGAGAGGTAAATAACAAAGGAAAAAGTCGCGCCTTCATTAACGATACGCCAGTTACGCTGTCTGTGCTGAAGCAATTTACCGAGCAACTCGTGGATTTGCATTCACAACATGAGAATGCGCTTTTGTTCCGCAAATCGTTTCGATATGAAATGGTTGATGCATTTTCAAAATCGAAAGAGGTTTGGAATACCTACAGGTCGAGTTTTTTGAAATGGCGTGAAACCCAAAATGAGTTGGAGCAACTTCGACTTCAATTAAATAACGAAAAAGCAACAGAAGACTATCGTTTATTTCAGTTGAACGAATTGGCGCAAGAAGATTTCAGTGCTTTTGATGTGGCTGAAATGGAAGGCGAATTGAATCTTCAACAGAACTCGGGTGAGCTTTTAGAATCGCTTCATGGTGTTTCGAATTTGTTGAGTGAAGGTGATAGCAATATTCTTCAGCAACTGAAAATAGCGAAACAGCAATTGATGAAGTGGGAAAATGGACATCCGAAGTTGCAGCAGTTCTCTTCTCAGTTGGAGTCAGCGATTGCAGAACTTCAGGAGGTAGATATTGATTTACAAAAGTTTTCAGATTCGGTTACCTTAGATCCAGAGCGCGCTTCTTTCATAGAAGAGCGATTAAGTTTTGTGTTCAAAATGTTCCGAAAGCACAATGTGAATAGCATTGAGGCATTGAATGAATTGAAATTAAAACTTGAACAAGATGCACAGTTGACGGAGGCGCTAGAGTCTTCCATTCAACATAAAGAAATAGAAGTTTTGCAGTTGGAAAATCAATGCAAGGAACTCGCGACAAAACTTTCGCACCTGCGCATGAAGGGTGTGAAGGAAGCTGAAAAAGCAATTTCTTCTTCATTGAAAAAATTGAATTTAACGCACGCTCAATTTCAAATTGAAGTTACAGGGACTCCTGAACTGCACCTATACGGTGCTGAGAATTTGCGCTTCGCTTTTTCAGCGAACAAGGGGCAGCCATTTGAAGATATTAAAGCAGTTGCTTCAGGCGGAGAAATTTCGCGTGTGATGCTAGCCATTAAAGCCGCAACATCGCATTTGAATGAAATGCCGGTGCTTATTCTCGATGAAATTGATCAGGGTGTTGGCGGAGAAACGGGAAATCGTATTGCTGCATTACTTCGCGAAATGTCAGCTTCTGCTCAACTTTTAGTCATTACGCATTTGCCTCAAATAGCTTCCAAAGCCCATCAGCATTTCCGAGTTACAAAGCGTGTTGAAGGAGAATCTACCATAAGCGATTTGCAAGAGTTGAATGTAACGGAACGCGAGAAGGAATTGGCGCATATGTTAGGGGGTGATCA
>JBEIFO010000427.1:0-1585 GCA_040382375.1 Crocinitomicaceae bacterium | reverse complement strand
CATTTGAAGCATGGGATAAGGAAGATTTCCGAAAATTTTTCCTGCTTGAACCGTGAGGTTTAAATATCCAAAGGGACCGAAACGCATTTTATCATACACCTGCATTTGCAGTCGTTGGTATTTGTATTCAGCGTTCATTACACCTGGCATTGCAAGGCTGTAGATCATTTCAAATTCAGGATAGTTCGTTCCTAAGCTAATGCGCTCGAATTCACCATAAACGAACTTTTCCTTGAAGGCGAATCGGGTATAAAGAGAAACCTCTGTTGTTATGAGTGCGTTCTCTTTTTCGTAGCTATTGGTAAGTGGAAGAAATCGAGTGTAAGAATATTTTGTTCCGGCGGGCCTTAATGCGCGGTGGGTAAATATGAGTTTATTGGAAAGTCCGTACAACCACTCTTTTTCAATGTAAGAATTGAAGTCGGTTACATCTGTGAGCTTGTTAGCCGGATTTCTTCTGAAGAGCGAAGACAGTATATTGTCTTGACGGAAGGCCCCAGCTCCAAGACCTAATTGTTCCATGTCTCTTTTTCCGTGAGCGGAAATAGCGAAGCGTGGACTCTTTTGAATGATGTACAAGCCACCTGCTCCGTATTTGAATTGATCGTCGCGGAAGCCGTAGGCTAAGTATCCGTCGAGCATGAGTTTCGTGCTGAAAGCATTGCTTGTTCTTCCGCCAAAGCGAAGACGGTTTCCTTCAATTGGATTGAAGCTATAAAACGTGTAATAGGGTCCGAATTCAAAGTTTCCTTTCACTTTATAGCCAGAGACGAAAAGTGTAATGATGTCCGTTACCGTTTGGAACTGCGGAAGTGTTTTCAGCGTATCTGTCATACTGAATATGCGCTGTTCTTTGGCTGTTAAAGCAGTATGCCGCATGTTTTGCCAATAGGCGTCATCGTGATTGGACGAGTTCGGATCTACAATAATGTCAGTGTAGCCTTGGTAGAATTCATCTTCACGAGGTTTGTTTATCACGAACTTTTTGTAGCTGCTATTTTTCCTTCCGTATATACCCAGCTTTTTTTCACTCATGTTGAATTCAACCAAGAGCTGATCTTTTACGAGCATCCAAACTTCATGTTCGATCTCGTTGTATTCTTGATGCACACTGAATTCCTTAATCCAATTGATGTTCGCGTCTTCGGAAATGGCTGCGTCCACTTGCTTCACCGCATAGGTGGTGTCGTGAATCCACATTTCACCATGAAACAAAAGTTCTTGTTTTCTACGTGGAAAAAATTCCAATTTGTAACACCACTTCCCTTCAATGAAAGCACTGTCTACGAGACCGTAATCATAGAACCCTAAGGCGTAGGTCGAGACAGGAGAGGTGAAACTTTTCGAGAAGATAACAATTTCGTTGTCGTAGATATTTACGTTCTGGTACATGTCGCCCAAGAACTGATTTACACTTTGATTTTCTACTCCGGTTACTCGGGTGCCTTTGACTATTTCTTTGGAAATTTTTGGATTGCGTCTGTAGTAAAAATCGGAAAGTGATTCAGTCATGAAAACGGGTAAGTATGGCTTTTCCTGTGTGGTGTCTATTCCTTCGAAAATAAATTCGAAAGGTTTCATGAGT
>JBEIFO010000426.1:0-1593 GCA_040382375.1 Crocinitomicaceae bacterium | reverse complement strand
CTCTCCAACAACCGATCCCATGGATCCGCCAATAAATGCGAAGTCCATACAGGCAACCACAGCATTCTCATGTTCAATCTTACCAAATCCGACACGCAACGCATCTTTCAATCCGGTTTTTGCAATAGTGGTTTTAATGCGATCCTTGTAATTCTTCGTGTCAGTGAAAGTCAATGGATCGGCACTTTTCATGTGTTCAGCCACTTCAATCCATTCGTGTTCGTCGAAAAAGATTGAAAAATATTGCAACGATCCAATTTTCTCGTGATACTCGCATGCTTCGCAAACCCAATCGTGTTCAGCGTGCTGCTCACTTGTAACGACGTGCTTGCACTCTGGACATTGGTACCACAACCCCTCTGGAATTTCCTTCTTCTCTTGATTCTGCGTGGTAATACCTTTGTTTTTTCTAGTGAACCAACTCATTCTTTTGAAATTAGATTAGGTTGCAAAAATAGGTAATTCAACTTTAATACGAATCAAAACAATTTGGTCACATTGAAATAACTTTTTGACCTTACATTCGTGCTCTAAAATTTATGTGAAATGTCTATTAACCTGAATTCGATTCTTCAAGCATTAGTGCCTAAAGACAAGAAGTGTTTCCCGCTTTTTCAAGCTGCTGTTACAAATGCAGTTCGCACTGCGAAAATACTGAAGGAATCATTTGAAGTTGACAGTGTAAAACGCATGCAGTTGCACAGTGAGATTTATGATTTGGAGCATGTAGGCGATGATTTGACAGATGCTCTAAAGTTAGAAGTTGAGGCCAATTTCAATGTGCCTTTCGACAGAGAAGAAGTGTATCAATTAGCTATTGTAATTGATGACATCGTTGATGATATGTACGGAGTTTCCAAGCGCATTGAATTGTACAAAATTCATAACATACCCGCTGTTTTTGCTGAAATGGCACAAGTGATTTGGGACAGCACGAAAGTGTTGGAGGAGTTGATGGAAAACCTGAAGAAATTCAGATATTCTGAATCGGCTAGAAAGAGAATTGCTGCAATCCGCGAACTAGAGCGTAAAATGGACGAGCTTCAGGAGACTTCTATCGCGAAGCTATTCAGTGAAGGAGCAGATCCCATAGAGTTAATTAAACAACAAGAAGTTTTCGGACTCATGGCACGCGCTGAAAAGCGTTGCGAAGAAGCCGCAAGTATTATTGAATCTGTTTTGGTGAAATTCAACTAAGCCATGCAAAAAACTGTCTGCATTACGGGAGCAAGTTCCGGATTTGGAAAGTGCACCGCTGAATTATTTTTGAAAAACAACTGGAAGGTAATTGCCCTGGCAAGAAGAATAGAACCTTTGAATGAATTGAAATCGCTTGCATTAAGCGAGGGTCAAATACTTGTTCATTCTTTAGATGTTCAAAATGAAAAGGAAGTCACGGCGTTTTTTCAATCATTGCCAACTTCCTTCAAACACATCGATGTTCTTTTCAATAACGCAGGATTATCGCGTGGGAAAGACGAATTGATTCATGCCAATTTAGATCATTGGGAAGAAATGATCGATACCAATATCAAAGGATTTTTGTACGTCGCGAAAGCGGTATTGCCTATCATGAAAGAGCAGGGCAGTGGT
>JBEIFO010000425.1:0-1618 GCA_040382375.1 Crocinitomicaceae bacterium | reverse complement strand
GGCCCTGCTTTATGCATGGTTGATGGCCTGGACATTTTGCGGGGGTGTGTTTATTTATTCCTTATTCACAACTGCGAATGGGGGAGAACAAATCTTCTTTTTAATCTCAACGGCCTTATGGTCTTTCTTCTTTTATCGCACATTGAAAGTACTCATGTGGAGAAAGTCTGGCAAGGAAATTTTAGTATTCAAGAAGGGTGAATTGACCTTGCAAAACGCATTCGGTTCTCGAGGAAAAAAAGAGAAATTCGATCTTGAAAAAATCTCACAATTGGGATTGGTGAAGCAGGATGAAAATTCGTTCTTTTATTTCCTCGATGATAGCTTCTGGATTATGGGTGGAGAGCGCTTAGGATTTGTTCACAACCGGACGAAAATCCGATTCGGAAAACAGCTGAATCCGCGCGATGCGCAAACCTTACTTCGCAGCTTAGACAGTGCTGTTAAGGGGTATTTGGTTTGAAGACCAGCGACCCAGAATTGATGCAGTAACGCATTCCAGTAGGAGGTGGGCCATCTGGAAAAACATGCCCCAAATGTCCACCACATTTACTGCACATAACTTCTGTTCTTACCATGCCATATGAGACGTCTTTTTCTTCCGAAATCACCAACTCATTAATTGGCTTGAAATAGCTTGGCCATCCACATCCGCTGTCGAATTTTGAATCCGATTGAAACAGCTCCTGACCGCATGCAGCACAGCTATAGGTGCCAATATCATGATGGTCCCAAAATTCTCCTGTAAACGCGCGCTCTGTGCCTTTTTCACGCAGTATTCGAAATTGCTCTGGAGAAAGTTCCTTCTTCCATTCTTCTTCAGTTTTAACAACAGGTGGTATCATAGTGCTAGTAGTGCTTTGATTTTTTTGTGAACAGCTCGCCAAACTGAGGATAGCTGCAATGCTAAACGAAACTAATTTTCTCATGATTGAACAACAAATTTTTCCATGATTTATTTTGAAGTCTTTTCCGAATTTAACGCTTCAGCTGTGTATGATTTTGTTTTCAAGAAGGCCTCGAAAGGCCCGCAGTACAATATGTTTCCGCCCTTCTCCCCACCTTCGGGACCAATGTCTACAATCCAATCGGCGCAGCGCATAACATCGGTATGATGCTCAATGGCAATTACAGTATGTCCCTGTGCAAGCAACGCTTGAAACGTGATCATTAATTTCTGTACATCGTGAAAATGCAATCCCGTTGTTGGTTCATCAAAGATGAAAAGTGTGTGCGGTTGATTCGGTCCTTTAATTAAAAAAGAAGCCAGTTTAATACGCTGCGCTTCACCACCAGATAAAGTGCTATTGCTTTGTCCAAGCTTTACGTAATCAAGGCCTACTGCTTTTAGCGGAGTAAGTTTTTGTACTATATGCTTCGCTGATGTTGAAGTGTCCTCTCCGAAAAATTCAATGGCTTCATCAACAGTTAAATCCAATACATCGGCAATGTTTTTACCTCTGTATTGAACATCTAAAACTTCTTCTTTAAATCGTTTTCCTTTGCACGTTTCGCAGACCAATTCAACGTCTGCCATAAACTGCATCTCTATCGTCTGAATCCCTTCTCCCTCGCAGGTGTCGCATCTTCCTCCCGTTACGTTGAACGAGAAAAATGC
>JBEIFO010000424.1:0-1628 GCA_040382375.1 Crocinitomicaceae bacterium | reverse complement strand
TGAACAAGAAAGTAGTTTTTGGCAAACCGGTTATTTGAGAGAAAATCCTGCGAACAGTTACGTAGGAACCATTAATGTCTACAACTTCCTTTCAGACTCTTTTCGTTACGACAGAACCGCTGACGTTGGCTATTTGTTGGCTCGTGTTTTCATAAACAAAGAAAACCATTTTGTGGTTCAAGGAAAGAAGCAACTTGGAATCATGTTCAACGATATCGTAGCTTCAAACTTCGATGCTGCTAGCCAAACGAAATTTATTGATCAAGTAGTTCTATACGCCTTGAATTTCGACCTACTCATTCCGCCTTATGAAAACCTTCACCAGATCACTGTAGAGGAAATGCAAGACATTAATCACAGCGGAAGTTTAGCAACGGGAAAAAGAATGGGATTTCAATTTAGACAGCAGTAAAAGGAGCTTAGCCTACGCAAGTAAATAGAATTCGTAGATTTCTAAACATCTCTCGCGCTAACATCTGAATCTATCCTTTATAAAGCATTAGCTCACAAGCTCTTGTGACGCCTGCGTTAAGATTACTCCGTTGCAAGTATTATTCTGATCTCATTGTCATTTTTTTGATGGCAATTCAGTCCCCCTATATCCGTGTAAAATGGAAGTTAATTTTGGCGAGACTCGCTTTTGCAATTTTCAATACCAAGATTTATCAGATAACGACTGTGTATCTGAAATCAATCATATATCAAATACGGATTCAAATAACCGGTTACAAATTTATCCTAATCCAACAACAGGAATTCTTAACATTGAAATTAACTCGAATTATGTAAGTAAGACACTTCGCATGATAGACTTGACAGGGAAAATAATTTTTGAAAAAACGCTTCTTTCAGAGTTTGAAAGAATTGACTGCTCTATGTTTTCGCCAGGAATATATTTATTTAATATTGACCATTTAATTCAACGTGTCGTTATTAATTAAGAGGTCATCAGCATCGATTCATCGAACAAAAATCGCTCTTCTCTAATACCATCTAAAAACCACAACAGGAAAGTCTTTCGATAAGGCTTGAACCTTCTTACTTGGATATAAGAACATTCTACCTTCTTTCATTCGAATAGACTGGCTCTCGCTCGTACTTACTTCAATTAAACGTTGGTCTTTATTCTTCATTCCCCATGGCAATGCAATTTCAGATGGAACCTGCTCGCCTTCCTTCAACAAGACAAAAGCGTATTGCTCGCCCTTCTTTCCTTCAACAAAATAAATGTTATCTTTTTGAAAATTGGAAACGCTTCGCGTACCATAGATTGCCTGTGAATGAACACTTGTCCACTCACCTATTTCCTTCAATCTAAGATTTACCTCTTCCGGAAATATTCCTGCAGATGTTGGACCAACGCCTAACAATAAATTTCCGCCTTTGGCAATGACTTCAATCAATTTATGAATGACTTCCCGAGAAGATTTGTATTTATCATTGGGAACAAATCCCCACGCATTTCCTAAAGTCATGCAGGTTTCCCAAGGATAATCCAATCTTCCTTCTGGAATGCGCTGTTCTGGCGTTCTGTAGTTCTCATATTCTCCATGCACTGTTCTGTCTACGACCAATGTTCCCGGATTGTTCTTACGTGCTATTTCAGCCAAGCGCGGCACATTTACATC
>JBEIFO010000423.1:0-1632 GCA_040382375.1 Crocinitomicaceae bacterium | reverse complement strand
GTACATGTGAGGATTGTACTTTCTATTGAAGGTGTCATCATCCATTGTTAGAAATATGATACCGTCAAAAAGGCCAATGATTGCTGGTATCCATGTCCAAAAAAAGATTAGACGAATGACTCCAGATACATTGGAATTCAGATAAAACTTGTGTGCTCCGACTACCCCGAAGAATAATGCTAAAAGCCCTGCAGTTAAACGTGATTTCATTTGTTATTTTAGTTTTGAAAGAAGTTCTTGCTTTTTAGCTGTAAACTCTTCTTCTGTAAGAACGCCAATTGATTTTAATTCTCCTAGCTGTTTGAGCAAGTCAATAATTTTAGAATTTCCATCTTCTGCCGGCGACACATTTTGATTCACATTCGACATCATATTTCCCATTGATTGTGCAATTGGATTTACCATGCCCATGCCCACCATAGTTCCTAAGATTCCACCAGTTCCGCCGTCTCCTCCTCCCAAATTTTCCGCGGCTTTCTCTGTTGTGTCGAATGTTCTTTCAATTTTGTAGACTTCCAAGTTTTCTGCACGCCTTTTAAGTCTCATTCTTTCTTCAACATCTTCCGACATGAGTCTTTGATATTCGTCAAGTAGCTTTTTTACCTTAGGATCGTCGTCAACAATTGATATACCTTCAATGGAAAACAACTTCAGGTCGAGACCGTATTCAGACAGTGACTGTTCTAAAATTGCGCGCACAGCTGTTGACACTTCTGAGACAATGACTTCCAATTCAAAAGGACTTAGATTCTCGTTTTTTGAAATGTTGGCAATGGCTGTTTTAATATTTTCCGTAAGTATGCCGCGAAAATGCTGCGATATAGCTTGCCCTTCGAAATTCGATAAGTTGCCAACCAATTGCTTCAGCAATGAAGAGCCGTCTTCTACCCTTAAAGCGAAACTGCCCCTAGCCGTTATTGGAACTGGAATTTTAAAATTTGGTTCAAGTAAATTGAATGGAAGCAAACCGAATTTATTATCCAGTAAAACAGACTTGTTCACGAAATATATTTCTGCATTGAAAGGGGAATCTCCTCCGAATGCAAGCCCTATGATTTTAGAAAGAATAGGTAAATTATTGGTGCTTAAAGTATGCGTACCTGAATTGAAAACATCAACAATTTCTCCTCCTCTAACAAAAATGGCTTCCTGCGAAGGTCCTACGATTAACTGAGAACCGAGTCGGATTTCTTCTCCTCTTTTTTTATTGTTTTGAGCTTCCCATTTCCAAATTAAAAGTCCTTGTTGCCCTTCGAATTTGATTACATCTATAATTGCCATATAAATTTATTTGATACTAATTTAAGGCTTTTTCCGCAACAAACTCTCTAACCACACACTCGAAAGAATAAGGACTGCTCCGACGTAAAAAAGTGGACGCATGTATTCCGATTGTCCGTAAAAAAGTAAAGCAAGCACAATTGTATAAACAGGCTCGAGGTTAATGGCAATGGCGCACGAGAAGGGAGAGAGATGCTTCATGACATTCACGCTCGCAATGAACGCGAATGCTGTGGTAACCGTTCCGAGTAGAATAACCAATAGCCAATCGTAAGTACTAAGTTCTGCAATGATGTTCCACTCTCCCTGAATTGTGATGACTGCAACGAGCACAGCGCTTCCTCCGAGCAT
>JBEIFO010000422.1:0-1642 GCA_040382375.1 Crocinitomicaceae bacterium | reverse complement strand
CCATCAACATCGTAATCGTACTCTCCGGCTAAAACACCGTAATTATCTGAGATAGTTTTAGAAACATCTGCAACGATAGGATAAGTAATTCCTTTGATACCGCCGGCATTCTTCTCCATTTGCAACCAACCCCAGTGACTTTCTTCTGTATCTGTAGAACAAGCAACAACTGCGCAATTACGCGATTCGAATTCTGCTAACTTCTCTTGAAATGCATGCAATTCAGTTGGACAAACGAATGTGAAATCTTTTGGGTAGAAGAAAAACACAACGTGTTTCTTTCCGATGAACTGATCCAATGAAAAATCACTCACTACAGTTCCTCCGTTAGTGATTGCTCCTGCCTTAAATGAAGGCGCTTTTTTTCCGACTAATGATGACATAATATTTATTTTTTGCAAAGTTAACACGTTCAACGAAGTAATTGTTCTCCGCTCTATTAATTATTCGTTTCCTTACGAAATACCATGGCGAAGTATACCCAAGATGCTACAAAGAACATACCTCCTATCGGAGTAATGGGACCAACAACTTGCTTCAATGCGATTGGCAACATGTCTGCAAATGTCAATAAATACAAAGAACCAGAAAACCCCACAATCCCGGAAAGAAATAACATTCTCAATGTCTTCAATGCTTTCTCTCCTTTCAAAACATAGGCAGTCACCAATATCCCTAAAGAATGAATGACTTGATAGTAGACGGCTTTATTGAAAATTTCAACGCCATTAGCTGAAACAATATTTTTCAAACCATGAGCTCCGAAAGCTCCAAGGACTATTGCGAGTGCCATAGAATAAGCGCCAATTGCCATAGAATTCTTCATATTTCGTATCTTTAAATTGGAATGGAAAATTACTTAGCGAATTTGCGATGTATTTTTACAATTCCTACTAAATTGGAAGACCATTAGAAAATTTATTTCCATATTACTTCTTGCCCTTTGCATCGGAAATCTCTATGCACAAAAGCCTATAGACGAAAAGACATTGGCTGCCGAGGCAAATGTTTTTTTCGAAGAGGGTAACTATGTCCAGGCCTATGCTGCTTATTCCCAGTTGGTATCCTTGTATGGAAGTAATCCTATATACGCGTTTCGTTTTGGTGCCGCAGGGATTTACGCAACAACCGACCGCGAAAAGTGTGTGTTTTTTATGAAAGATGGGGTGCGTAGGGGTTACACTGAACCTGAAACCCATTACTATTTAGCTAGGGCCTATCACTTGAGCTATAACTTCAAAGAAGCTATGGTTGAATATGAAAAATTCGAGACCTCTGCTGAAAAGAAACAACTTGCAAAATCAGATTGCAAAGCACAAAAGCTTTCTGCAGAATCAGGACTTAACCTCATGAACAGCATTAAAGATGTTCAAGTCCTTGAAAAAACAGAAGCGGAAAAATCGAGCTTTTATAGATACATGAACATTGACGCCGCTATAGGTAAAATTATCTCAACACCGAAAGAGTTGCTTTCGAAACTCGATTTAAAGTCGAAAGAAGAACATGTTTTTTTCCTTCCTTCTAACGGAAAGAAAATTTTCTTTTCGAGCAAAGGAAAAGACGGGTTAACAGGAAAGGATATTTACACGACCTCTCGGGTCAATGGTACTTTCACGCCACCTGTAAAACTAAAGAGCTCCGT
>JBEIFO010000421.1:0-1649 GCA_040382375.1 Crocinitomicaceae bacterium | reverse complement strand
CATCAGCATCGTTGTTCAGCAAAGCAGGTACAATGCTCTTCATGATTTCATTTCCGAAATCTTCACTTGCATCTTTTGGAAGTTCACACGGAAGGTTGTCTATGGACATCACCGCCACTGCATTTTCATTCCGAAAATCAACTTCCGTTCCTGTCAATGGGTCGTAACCAAAAACAGAATCGCTCACTTTGCTCGCTTTTATGGTGCATGCAATAGGACCGTTCAAATCGCATGAAATATCGGCTACTACTTTGCAACGTGAATGTTGTTGGAAGAAGGAGTGATCAAGTAACACAGGATTTTTTGAATTCCATAAATGGCAAGCGAAATAGATATCTGCATGCTTTACGTATTCGCCAAGAGCGCTTGTGTACAAATGTGGATTCGCGTAGAAATCTGATTTATTGAAAGACGTTCCGTCGATGCGCTTGTACATCTCGGGCGTGTCAATGTGCGTGTACACTCCGCCTTCTGTAGGGTTCTCTAAAAACTCTTCCGGCGAAACGCGTTTCAGATTTATCAAGTCCATCATCTCTTGCGCGCCGTTCCCTACTCTACCCCAACCCGTAAGAACCGCTCGGACACTTGTAAGATCGGCACTTTTCAAAATGGCATCGAACTCTTCCCTTCCACTTAAAGTAATTGGTGAAGGAATGTTGAAGCGGTTGTGTTTCAATCCGAAAGTTCTTACCCCTTCATACACGCCCACAATACCGGCGTATCTGCCGAAACCGATGATTCGTTTTCCGTCGGCCCCTTTAAGCGCTTCGTAATCGATCAATGAAATTTTCTTTTCAAGAATGGTTATAAGCAGCTTTGCGTTGTAGGGTTGTTTTTTCAGTGTGTGCGAAAAGAAGAAATATTTTTTATTTGGAATTAACGAAGCTGCGGGCACTTCCTTCACACCGAATAAAAAATCACAATCAGAAACGTCTTCCGAAACAGAAATATTATTTTGAATATATTCTGAATCTGCGAAGCAGCGGTGCGGGCTTGTTTCAACGGTTATTTCAATTTGCGGAAATTGTTCCATGACCTGCTTGCATTGCGCTGGGGTCAGTGGCACTCTGAAATCGGGTGGTGATTTCCGCTCTTGAATAATACCGATTTTAATTTTCGTCATTGAATTGAAAATGGGTTTGCGAAGATAAGTTGCAAGTTCCTTGCAATCGCCTTTGAAATAGACTAATTTTGCAGTGCAATTCTGTGCTACTGTTTAGGGCCCGACCTTGGATTTGACAGCAAGAAGAAGCAATTTGTAAGCATGCAGAGCGCTTGGTATTCTCGCTCTTAAATCTCGGGGTATCAGTCATAACTGACAACAATTCATACGCACTTGCTGCCTAATCACTGTATGTGATTACGCTTAATCTAGCTCAAGGAGTTAGACAAGTAAGTCTCGCCAACGACCCCGCTCCTGGTAGTTGGTAATGAGGCTTCGCCGAAGGGAGATCGCCAAAGACAAATTCTGTAGTCGGAGGTTAAAAACACAGGATAAGCAAGATTTTGGATGTTATTAAACTGCGTCTTGTCGAAAACCACTAAATAACTAAGCATGTAGAAACCCTTTTGATTCCTTGTTTGGACGCGGGTTCGAACCCCGCCGGGTCCACAAAGAAAAGCCTCGAGAGATCGAGGCTTTTTTATTT
>JBEIFO010000420.1:0-1651 GCA_040382375.1 Crocinitomicaceae bacterium | reverse complement strand
GAGGAACATCCAAGAGTTGAATACAAAGTGAGTTCTAGTGGATCCGCATTAATTGCATATTCAATGGTTACACCATCGGTGCGACAAGAAACTGTTTCTGGTAGCTGGGAAGTTTCTTTCAGGCATTCCAAAGGCGGCAATGTATTTCTTTCTGCTATCAACACAGGAATTGGCACAACAAGCATCTCGGTTTATGTAAACAAGAAATTGCTCTACACCGAGACAACACAAATTCCTGGTGGTTTGATTGAAATTTCAGAAGTTTTGCCTTAGCGCATTCAAACCGATTGTTCTGCGGAGTTACGCTAAAGAAATTTCTGCCGCAATCGCCCTCGCCTCCGCATCACTCGCAATTAATTCTTCCAACGAAGGCTTCGCGATGAAGGCTGCTTTTTGAAGTGTCTTCTCTACGGTTTCGGCTATTTGAAGGAATTTAATTTCGTCGTTTAAGAATTGAGCAACGGCAATTTCATTTGCAGCATTTAAGATACACGGAGCGTTTCCGCCTTGTTCCAAGGCTTCGAAGGCAAGACCCAAACAACGGAACACTTCAATGCGCGGCTTCTCAAAAGTAAACTGCGGATAATCCATGAAGTTAAATCGTGGCCAGTCGGTCTTCACGCGTTGCGGATAAGCCATGGCATACAAGATTGGCAACTTCATGTCTGGCAATCCCAACTGCGCTTTCATGCTGCCGTCTTCGAACTGAACCAAACTGTGAATAATGCTTTGCGGATGAACCACCACGTCTATTTGCGAAGGCTTCAAGTTGAATAACCATTTCGCTTCAATAACTTCTAACCCTTTGTTCATAAGGGTTGCAGAGTCAATCGTAATCTTCGCGCCCATGGCCCAATTCGGATGCTTCAAAGCTTGCGCCTTCGTTACTTCAGCCAACTCTTCAGCAGGCTTCTGCCTAAATGGACCACCACTCGCAGTAAGAATAATCTTCTCAATAGGGTTGTGCCACTCGCCAGCCAAACACTGGAAAATAGCACTGTGCTCGCTGTCGACCGGATAAATATTCACCCCGTTTTCTTTCGCTAACTGCGTGATAATTTCTCCAGCAACAACTAAGGTTTCTTTGTTCGCGAGTGCAATGTTTTTCTTCGCAAGAATAGCGCGTACCGTTGGCGGAAGTCCCGCTGCGCCTACCAATGCGGTTAGCACAATGTCTATGCTGTCCATCTCTACAATCTGCTCCAACGCTTGCTTTCCCGCATACACCTTAATGTCTGTGGAAGCGAGTCCTTCTTTCACTTCAGCGTATTTCGATTCATCGGAAATAACCACTGCATTCGGATTGAATTTCAACGCTTGCTGAATAAGCAGCGCGCTATTGCTGTGTGCCGTTAACACTTCCACACAAAATTGATCGAGATGTTCTTGAATCACTTCAAGAGTTTGTGTACCTATTGATCCAGTTGAACCGAGAATAGCAATGTTTTTCAATGCGAATATTTTTTGCAAATTAAGAATAAAAAAAGCCGCTTCATTGAAGCGGCTTTTCGATCGTTGCCCGAACAGGATTCGAACCTATATAAACTGCACCAAAAACAGTTGTCCTGCCATTAGACGATCGGGCAATCTCACTTCTCCTTCGAAAAGCGACTGCAAAATAAATACTTTCTTTTCATAACACCAAGTATTT
>JBEIFO010000419.1:0-1651 GCA_040382375.1 Crocinitomicaceae bacterium | reverse complement strand
GAATTTGAATCTTTCCCCTGAAGAAATTGTACGCAGAGAAGCACTCGCAAAGTTGCGCGCGCTTGGCATTGATCCCTTCCCTGCTGAAGAATTTATTACCACTTCAAACGCCGAAGAAATAAAGGCGAACTACGAAGAGGGTAAACAGGTTATTGTTGCCGGACGCCTCATGAATCAGCGTATTCAGGGAAAGGCTGGATTCGCAGATCTTTTCGATTCAACCGGAAGAGTTCAATTGTACATCAATCAAGATGCATTGTGTCCAGGCGAAGACAAATCGCTTTACCAAGAAGTTGTTCGTCACCTTTTGCATTACGGCGATTTCGTTGGTATTGAAGGAACATTGTTCACTACCAAGCTAGGCGAAATTTCGATTCACGTTTCTGGGTTGAAAGTCTTAGCGAAATCGTTGAAGCCACTTCCTGTGGTGAAGACCGATGCAGATGGAAATATATACGACGCATTCACCGATCCTGAATTGCGTTACCGCATGCGCTACGTAGATCTTGTTGTGAATCCGAAAGTGAAAGACACCTTTGTGAAGCGTACCAAGATTGTGAATGCTATGCGTAATTTCTTCAACGACAAAGGATATTTGGAAGTTGATACTCCCGTGCTTCAGCCTATACCTGGAGGAGCCTCTGCTCGTCCGTTTATAACACATCACAACTCGCTCGACATTCCCATGTACTTGCGTATTGCGAATGAATTGTATTTGAAGCGCTTGATTGTTGGCGGATTCGACGGGGTTTACGAGTTCAGCAGAAACTTCCGCAACGAAGGAATGGATCGTACGCACAATCCAGAATTTACGGTGATGGAAATTTATGTGGCCTACAAAGACTACAACTGGATGATGAATTTCACCGAGCAAATGTTGGAGCATGTGGCCATGGAGGCGCTTGGACAAACTGAAGTTCAATTCGGAGAAAAAACATTAAGCTTTAAGGCTCCATTCGCGCGCGTTACGATGACCGATGCGATTAAGGAGTACACTGGGTTCGATATTACCGGAAAGTCTGAACACGAGCTTCGTGCGAAGTGTTTGGAGTTAGGTTTAGATGCAGGAGAAAATTTAGGAAAAGGAAAACTCATCGATACCCTCTTCGGTGAGATGTGCGAGAAGCATTACATTCAACCAACATTCATTACAGATTATCCTGTAGAGATGTCGCCATTGTGTAAGCGTCACCGCGAAAACCCTGAACTTACAGAACGTTTCGAATTAATGGTGAACGGAAAAGAATTGGCGAACGCTTATTCTGAATTGAACGATCCTATTGACCAGCGCGAACGTTTCGAAGAGCAAGCGAATCTTATGGAACGCGGCGACGATGAAGCCATGTTCATTGACTACGATTTCTTGCGTTCGTTGGAATACGGCATGCCGCCTACTTCAGGAATGGGCATTGGCGTAGATCGCTTGGTAATGATGATGACCAACAACGAGAGCATTCAAGAGGTGTTGTTCTTCCCGCAAATGCGACCAGAGAAAAAACAAGAAGGTCCAGATGTGGCATCTTTCGAAGCGAAAGGAATTCAAGCGCATTGGATAGAGGCTATCGTAAGCATGGGATTTCTTTCATTGGATAAATTGAAGGAAACCAAGCCAACAGCCTTGCACCAAAACTTGAATCAATACCGCAAGAAG
>JBEIFO010000418.1:0-1658 GCA_040382375.1 Crocinitomicaceae bacterium | reverse complement strand
TGCAGATCCAATTCCAGCTTCGTTGCTGAACGCCGCTCTGCGAAAGCCCATCATCATAACGCCAATGAATCCGCCTTTCATTCCATCTGGAGAAAATGCGCCGTTAAAAATCAATGAAACCGCTTCACCCATATGGGAGATATTCATTCCAATAATCACCATTGCAAATCCGACATACACCACAACCAAGGCTGGAATCATTTTGTCCGTAACACGCGCAATACTTTTTATTCCGCCTACAATTACAAATCCCACTGCGATAGCAAAGGCAACACCTATCCAAAGCGCGTATTCTTCAGATCCTGGAATAGTGGTTTTCACCATGTCAAAGGCCTGATTCGCTTGTACCATGTTCCCTCCGCCAAGTGTTCCGCCAACACACATGATTGCAAAAATGACTGCGAGAACTTTTCCACTGCGCTGCCATCCTTTTTTCGCGAGACCTGCACTGAGGTAATACATAGGTCCACCGCTCACTTCACCCGTTGCAGAGATTTTTCTATACTTCACGCCAAGTGTGCATTCCACAAATTTGGTGGTCATGCCGAACAATCCAGCCACTATAATCCAAAATGTTGCACCCGGACCACCAACCGCAATAGCTACCGCGACCAAAGAAATATTTCCCAATCCCAATGTTCCACTTAACGCAGCAGACAAGGCTTGGAAGGGTGTAACCTCGCCTTCGTCGGTCTTCTTGGTGAATTGTCCAAAGGTGATTTTCCAAGCGTGACCGAATGCACGGACGTTTATAAATCGGAAGTAGAAGGTGAAGTAAACCGCGCTTCCAATCAACAGAACAACCACAAGCCATATTTCAGATTTTACAGGATCTCCATTCGGATGTTTAATTTGATTTCCATTGTTGTCGTACAAATGCTGATCATATAAATTAAACGCTGCAAAAGGGTCGAAAAATAGAACCACTCCGAAGGCATCGACAATCGGGACAAAAAACGAATTCATTTTTTCTTCACTGGAAACCGCTGGTATTATAAATGTCTGCTCTTGCTTGTTGCCATTGGCAAAGTTCACTTGAACAGTGTAGTTGATTCCTTCTTTCAGTCCTGAAGCTGCTATAGAATCGACGCTTTGAAGATTAGACCAATGGGCAGAAGTAATGCTATCGACGCTAACTACAGAAGCTGTCCCATCGCCGATGTTGTGCGTGTTCGGATTAAGTTGCAATTGGAAATTTTGCGCGTGAATCGGTGCCAAAGACAGAGCAAATACTAGAATACTCAGTAATTTCAGGAATGGGTTATTCAATCTCATGGGCTAAAAATAGGATATTTCAGTAAGTTAGTTCAAGATGTGAATAGGTTGTGAATATTTGAATTCGACGAACCACGATTTTTTATTCATCTTTGTAACAGAATGGCAGAGAATTTCATCGTTTCAGCAAGGAAGTATCGCCCAGACAACTGGGATTCAGTGGTTGGACAAAAGTCCATCACCACTACTTTGCGCAATGCCATTGAAACCAATCAGATTGCACAAGCATATCTCTTTACCGGATCTCGCGGAGTAGGTAAGACCTCTTGCGCAAGAATCTTCGCGAAGGCCATTAACAACATGCTAGATGCCACTCCGGAAGAATTGGCGTTCACCATTTTTGAATTAGATGCGGCCTCGAACAACAGTGTAGAAGATATTCG
>JBEIFO010000417.1:0-1670 GCA_040382375.1 Crocinitomicaceae bacterium | reverse complement strand
TTTTTTAGCGGCGTTGAAGGTTGGAAACAACACAGAAGCTGCGCGTTTGTGTGAAGAAGACAACGCGGCTTGGTCGCGTATTTTTCAATATGCAGCGCTAACAGAAATCTCTGGTGACGAGCAAGAGAAGTTAATGGATCAAGCGGCTAATGTGGAAGTGGCTTATTTGGAAAGAAGATTGAATGTCTTGTCTATTGTTGCGGGAGTAGCGCCACTGTTGGGTTTCATAGGAACCATTGCGGGAGTTATTACAATCTTCTTCGATATTTCAACCACAGCAGACATTAGCATTGGGGTTATTTCGGAAGGTCTTTATCAGAAGATGGTTTCTTCTGCAGGCGGATTGGTGGTTGGAATTATTGCCTTCGTTTTTTATCAGTTGCTACAAAATTCAGTAGACAAGTTTGTTGCGCAAATGGAGGAATATTCTCTTCAACTTAAAACATTATTCCTTCAAGGAAAATGAATATAAAAAGAAGAAAGAAAAGAGGTGCTGTTGTAAACACGCATGCGCTGAACGACATCATGTTCTTCTTGCTTTTGTTTTTTCTAATTCTTTCTACGTTGGCAAATCCGAATGTGATTAAAGTGCTTTTGCCAGAAGCAGGCGAGACGCAGCAACGTGAACCGAAGAAGTCTTTGCAATTGGCTGTAGATGAATATCACGATTATTATCTCGATGGTGAAAAAATGAGTGTTGAGCAATTGGGACAGCGATTGGAATACATTGGAAAAACTTTTCCAGAGAGTACCTGCTCTATTTCAATGGATCGGAATTTACCTGTTCAAGATTTGGTGGAAGTGATGCAGTTGGGCGCCAAGAGTGACATTCGCATGTATTTGAAAACTTCCAAAGTTGAAGGCGAATGATAACAGCAATTCTTTTTGTATTTATCCTAGCGTACATTCTCATTGCAGCGGAACATGCAGTTAAAATTGATAAAGCAGCTACCGCGCTTATCGCTGGTGTTTTGTGTTGGACACTTTTAGTTCTTGCTCCAACCGGAATTTCACACGAAGTTTTGGAAGGAAGATTGGGTCATCACATTGAAGAGATTTCGGGAATTTTATTGTTCTTAATGGGCGCTATGACCATTGTTGAAATCATTGATGCTCACAACGGATTCTCTATTATCACCGATCGCATTTCAACCACCAATCAAGTTAAATTGCTTTGGATTATTTCATTGCTTTCGTTCTTCTTGTCTGCAGCGTTAGACAATTTAACAACGGCGATAGTGATGGTGAGTTTAGCGCGAAAGCTCATTAGTAATCAGAAGTCGCGATGGTTTTTTGCTGGAGTAATTGTTATAGCGGCTAATGCTGGTGGTGCGTGGAGTCCGATTGGAGATGTGACGACTACGATGCTTTGGATAGGCGGACAACTTACTGCTCAAGCCATTGTTACAGAATTGTTTTTTCCAAGTTTAGTAAGTCTTTTAGTCCCGGTAATTGTGTTGTCGTTTGTGTTGAAGGGAAACTTGGAGCGACCCGATTCAAACGAAACAGCGACGAGTGATTTGGCTCGCTCAAAGCAAATGATCGTGTTTGTTTTAGGTTTAGGCGGATTGTTATTCGTTCCGGTTTTCAAGACGCTAACGCATTTGCCTCCATTCATGGGAATGATGATTTCGGTGGGTGTTCTTTGGCTTGTTACAGATCTCATGAAC
>JBEIFO010000416.1:0-1671 GCA_040382375.1 Crocinitomicaceae bacterium | reverse complement strand
TTGTGTGTCGTCTCTAATAGGTTTCATCGCCTTTCCACTTCTTTTTTGAAGCACCTTGGCGTAACGCTGAAAATATCTATCTATTCCAACTTCACTGTCCCAACCTCGCATTTCAGGCGATTTACATTTTTCAAATGCCTCATAAGGACTCAATGGATCTTTTCTGAATAATTCAGGACATGTATCTCGCAACATTTTCCAATAGGTAACTGAATCCATTCGAGCAGGAATGTTTTCTGATTGTCTAATTGTATCTTTTGGAGCAGTATTCGCCGTTGAAGAAGACTCCTTTTGCGGACTCATTGCCCGTATCTTCGTAATAGACTCTTCAATAGACGGTGTGTTGGAACAACCCGAAACAAAGAGACCAAAGAAGATAATCATAATTTTATTAGTGGTATTCATAATGTGTATGTAAATGCAAATTTCAATCGACTCCTTGCCCTATTCAATTTTCAACAACCTTGTTTTATTCGCTTAAGAAACCAATCTCAAAAGAACAAATAGAAGATGCAGATATTCTGCACACTTCAAAAAGTGAATAATTAAAAGTTGAACAAAACTAAAGGAGGCAAATCTTTCGAAAAAGATTGTCATCACCAAAAGAAGTTTTCAGCATAAAACCCGACATGTAAATTCATGCCGAAAAACATTTTGTCAGGTTGGCACTCTTTTGAATTCGCCCTACCTCCCTTTTCATTACTCAAAAAACTGATTTTATGCACATCGACTTTCCAGAAATAAATGTGACTGTTCATAAAATTTCACCTTAATAAATTTTAATTCCTATGCATTTCAAATGCATTTTTTCATTCTAAATTCGACTCCCCATAATATTTAATTTAACAGGTGCTAATCATTTTCGTCAGAGACATTCGTTGCTTCGCAACATTCGTCGAAGACTATCGTGCAAAGCACATTATTTACTTCGTAAAAGATGCAACTCACTCTCTTCACCATTGAACCCAAGGAAAAAGAACCCATGACACAGCGCGATGCCTTCGTGCATTTCTTCAAGCGTATGGATCTTGAAATGATCGATCTCATTCTGGAAAGAGAGACTTATATGGAAATTCCAAAAGCGAAGTTCATTGGTCGACTTGAACAGGCCTTTGACATGTTCAAAGGCTTCTCCGATTTGCATCTTAAAGAGAGTCACGGAACATGCTTGGGCAAAGGCTGCGATCACTTTTTAGACCGCGCCATAGAGTTTATTGGAAACAGATCGGGATACAGACTTTCATTGGTCTTAGTGGTGAAAGACGGGAAGATTGAAGACATTTCAGAGTGTGCTAAATTCCGTGCGAAAACGGTAAATGCCTCTGAGCGGAAAATGATTGTGTTGAGTTTGATGAAGGATTGAGGAACTTCGTTGTTGGAAAACCTACGGTTTTATTCCTATTTCATAATTCCTACTTCGTAATTGGAACTGTGTAATCCTATCAATGGAAGCTTGATAACGAAGCGGAGGAAACTTCGTGATGACTATAATTTCTTCACAGACAATAATTGAAATCCTATTGAAGCTGGTCTGCCTTCACCTTGACGTCTCTCTGAATCACCTAAAGGGCCGCAATCGTAAAACAAATAAGGATCCGAAGTGTCGAAAGTTACGACGTAGTATTTTCCTACTAGAGCTTCATTCCCTTCATAAACATCATAATCTTTATT
>JBEIFO010000415.1:0-1680 GCA_040382375.1 Crocinitomicaceae bacterium | reverse complement strand
TTGAACGGCGTATACACCTGAAACTAAATCACTCGCATTGAAAAATACTTTTGATTGTTCCGGTGAAAGCACTCCTGAATATATTTCCTTTACACGACGACCTTGCATGTCTACAATGAACGCTTGCGCTTTTTGTGAAGCACGGGCATTAAATTCCACGCATGTAATTTCACTCGCCGGATTCGGAAAAATTCTCGAGAAACTGAAAGCTTCTTCGTTTATGACATTACCACCAAAAACATCGAAACTCCAGTATCCGTCTGGCGCAGCCATTGGACGTTGCAACACTTTTCCGGTTGTTGCTTCCCCTTCCACATAATAGTAAACGCGTGTACCAGCAGGCTGCGCGGGAATGAATCCTTCCCAGTTGTTACTTCCAACATTCACCATATCCACTTGCGTATATGCTCCTGTTAAGGAAGTCTTCCAATACATTCTTCCTGCAGCCACACCGTCGCGGTGGTTCATGTAAGCTACAACACTGTAATCAGTTGTTGTGTTATCTGTATCTGGAAGCGGATTGTGACTGATCAAAAGTGGATCTGCCACACCCACGCTATGAGTAATGCAATGAATGGCACCACTAGCGGCAATAATGTTATCTGGATTGTTATCGCAGTCAATTCCTACAATTTGATAACCGGGAAGTGCCTCTTGCCAAATGCGCAATGCTGTTGTATCGTATTGCTCGCGGTACAGCGGAAGAATAACCATCTTATTCACGAAAACCGCATTGGAATATGTCCTGTAAGAAGCGGCAGGATTAGAGCTTGGCCAATTTCCTGCGGCGCTTGGAGGCATAGGAATGCGAATAGTTTTATATGGCTCTCCCCACTTATTCATAAAGTTAGAAACCACATAGTCCATATTCGCATTGATTTGCGGACCATCTGAAATACCGTCAGGATATTCACCCACAAGCAAGGTCTGCTCGTCAATTAATTTCATGTGCATGTCAATGTGATGAATGCCATCATAAGGAAGAACCGGCATTTTTATATATCGGTCAATACCTAAATAGTCCGCTGTAATGGCATCTATTTCTGCTTCCGTTTTTGCTGTTACCCCGTATGGATTTCCAACTGCGTTTTCATCTAAAATTAATTCCGTCACGATCGCTGTTCCGAAACCATCGCTCATCCAGTTTCCTCCGGTGTTTACCAAATCTTCAGGCGCAGAAGTTGTTGTGTACATATTCAAGCCTAAATAATCAGCTACGTATTGCGGGGATGAATTGTCGTTAGGACGTGTTGGTCTGTTATAAATCCAATCTACCAAAAATAAATCTTCAACCTCGTTGGAATAAGCTGGATTAGCGCCGTAATCGCGCATCCAAACAGAATCGTAATTCGCAGGAAGAATAATAACGTTGTCCAAATTCGTAAATGCCGGACCGCCTGCAGTACCAAACAAATATGCCTCTGTTGCAGCAACGTCTTCAGACAAGATAACTACTAGGGTTTGCGTGCGCGCAGCTGCAACAATTTGTTTCAGAATTGTCGGATAAGAAATCCATGAAATCGTTAGACATTGAATCTCTTCCCACTCAGCCATTGCACGAATGTTTGTGAAGGGCGGTGGCGATGCAATTCCTCTATCGGAATTTACAATTGAAAAATCACCATGCGAGATTTGTTCAATCTCAGCAGGAGTTAAATTCCTTGGAAGATCAACTTGAGC
>JBEIFO010000414.1:0-1717 GCA_040382375.1 Crocinitomicaceae bacterium | reverse complement strand
TGTTTCCGCTAAGGAACCAATTCCTCCAAAGGAAAAAGAATAAGTGCTTGCACATTCCAACTCAGCCGCTGTTGAGCAATTTGGAACATTCCAATTCGTAGTGAAGGAAATGCCGTCGCTCCATAAGCTATGATCTACTTGCCCGCAATCTTGACGAACATATACATAATACGTGGTATTCTCCTGAAGGTTAGAAAGGGGCGCGGCTGTGAAAGGCACGCCGTATATCGTAGCATTTGTAATGTTTTGAGAATTGATATCAGTTCCCAGATTGGTCGTGGTTACTAAAATGTCAAAGGCTCCTGTAGCATTTAGCGAAGTCCATTGAAGAAAAGCCCCCGAATCCGTGATGTTAGAGGCTATTGCTGCGATAGGAGTGGAGCAAGTTGGATTGCTCAAACAAAAGTTGAAAGAACCAGAGGCGTTTTGCAAACTGAAAAATTGTAAGTAATAAGTCACTCCAGCATTCAGTCCTTCAATGACAGTTCCTCCAGAGCTCGACGTATTTGGAGAACAGAATATGGAAGTTAGATTGCCGCATGTGCCAGTATAAACGGCTACACCAATATCTGCGGTTGCTAGGGCGTTCATGACTAATTCAATATCACCATCAACCGGAGTGAAAGTGTACCAAACATCATTCAGCGTGTTGAAAGAAGAAAAGCAAGTAGGTTGAATATTCGATGGGGTTGCACAAGCCGTTGAATTCATTTGCATACCTGTGCATACAGCGCTGCTAACAGTTCCGAGCGTCAATGCCTGAGCGCAATTATCGTTAGAAGGGGCATTGCACAAAGCAGAACAACTGCAATTCAATGTGAAATTGTAGCTCATGTTGGGCTGCGTATTCGCATGCACGCGAATGAAATAATTCGTTCCCGCTATGGCGTTGAACGAGAGGTAGGAAGAAGATCCGTTCGATTCGCACAACGGGTTATCGTCATTGGCAACAACACAATTAAGACTTGAACAATCTCCCGAATAGACAGAAATCTGCGTGTCGAATTGTGTTTGTCCGCCGCATGTTGAAAGGGTCACGTACGAATCGTTTCCTGTGAATGAATACCAAACTCCTTCTTCACCGTTTCCTTGCGTAAGGCAATTCGGAACATTGTCTGAAGTTGCGCCATTCAAAGTGCCTGAAAGACTGCTTCCGCAAGAAATATTTTGAGCATTCGCGCAATCATCGTTCGAAGGTGCTTGTTGCGCGCAGTTAATTGAAATGGAACCGCCAAGACTTGCAGAACTAGACTGAAGGTCTACACAGAAAACGTATATAGTTCCAGTAGATAGATAAATAAAATCTGTTGATGAGCTTCCAGAATAAATTCCTAAACAATTCCAGTTCGTTCCGAAACACTCTCCATAGCGCATTTCGTAAGTTGTTGAGGTTCCTCCGAATTCATCAATAGAAATAAAATAATTTCCAGCAACCGTTGGTTGGAAAGCGTAATAGGTTTCGTTTCCCTCATTTTGAAATCCACAATAACTAACATTGTTATTTCCCGAACCAGCGTTAATCAACATGCTCCAAGGACTTCCGCACTGCAACGTATTCGCAACTGAACAATCAATTTGCCCATTCACTCCAAATGAAAAAGACAACAGAGTGGTTAGGATGAAGAGTGCTATAATCTTTTGCATAAGCGTGCTTTTTGGCTAATCTAAACTAACGAATTTGAGATGGAAAAGTTACTCCGAAACGGATTCTTTTACA
>JBEIFO010000413.1:0-1721 GCA_040382375.1 Crocinitomicaceae bacterium | reverse complement strand
ATGCTCTTTCAGCATAGATGCGTGAATCCACGTTTCTTCTTTCGCAGTGAAAGCATTTAATTCTCCACCCACAGCGTCGAGACGAGAAATTATATGATGATTTTTTCTTGTCTTGGTGCCCTTAAAAAAACAGTGCTCAAGAAAATGAGCAAGACCGTGTTCGTCTTCTTCTTCGTCGCGACTTCCGGCTGCGATCATTAATCCGCAGTGCGCAACGTCACGATCCATGGGCTGGTGAACCACACGAATTCCATTCGATAAAGTAAATACTACTGGGTTGGGAAGTAAACTCAATGTGCGCAGTTTTCGCCTTTCTTCGATTTCTTTCCGCCTTTTCCACCTTCAATAATCTGCACGCCGCTTGCGCCAAATACCAATTGTTTTTGAGGCTCAGTGATTTTTGCAATTTCCTCTTTCGATTTTCCTGCGTCTTCTGCCAAGTGTTGCAAATATGCAACACTCAACTCTTTGAAATAGGCTTCTCCTTTTACGAATGTTTTCTTTCCTTCACACTTCTCCAAAGGAACAGCGAACGCATGGTCTTTCATGAAAACAGTCATGCCATCGCCAACAGGCATAGACACTTCCATCCAACATCCTGCCTTCTGACACGTCTGAACAATACTTCCTTCAAACACACAAGCGAAACTCGTTTCTGATTTCATTTTCTCTTGAAGTTGTTCCAACGTAATTACGTTTTCTGCAACGAATGCTTCTCCGTAGGAATTAACTTTTTCTTTTTTCGATTTTTGAGCAACGGCTGTTCCAACGAAAAGACTGAGAGCTATAAATAAAAATGCTAATTTTTTCATGTTCAATATTTCTTGCAAAAGTAAGAGAGATTATTCAAGTTCAATCGTTAATCCGTCGTAGGCCAAATGAACATTTGTGGGCAATTCGGCAGTAACGTCTGCATGCTTTCCAAGTTGGTGGCTTATGTGGGTGAGATAGGCTTGTTTGGGCTTAATCCGCGCGATGAGTTCAAGGGCTTCGTCGAACGTGAAATGGGAGGGATGGGCTTCTTTTCGAAGGCCATTCAACACAAGGATTTCACTTCCAATTATTTTTTGAATTTCTTCTTCAGATATATAATTCGCATCTGTGATATAGGTGAAATTTCCAATTCGAAATCCGAAGACTTTCATTTTGAAATGCAGCACTTCAATAGGAGTAAATGTTATTCCGTTTATGTTGAAAGGGGAATTTTCAATACGATTCAAAATAATTTCAGGAACGCCAGGATATTTCTTTTCAGAAAATGCATAATGAAATTCTCTGCGCAATGCCTCTTCGACTTGTTCAGTGCAATAAACATTAACAGGTTGTCCCATGGTGAAATTAAAAGCGCGTACATCGTCGAGCCCTGCAATGTGATCTTTGTGCTCATGCGTGAAAACAATCGCGTCCAGATGCGTAGCATTGTCGCGTAGCATTTGTTGTCTGAAATCAGGTCCCGAATCAATAACAATGTACTGCTCGCCAATGGTCAATGCTACGGCGCTTCTCAAGCGTTTGTCGCGTTCGTCAGTAGAAGCGCAAACTGCACATTTGCAAGAGATGAGTGGTACACCCTGACTTGTTCCTGTTCCTAAAAATGTAATGCGCATATTTCACGAAGATAGAATGTACTTTTGCAAAATGAAAAAATCAATTCATCCGAAGGAAGTCCCTTTCATGGTATACGCCGATGCTGAAGGAAATATTTTTGAAGACACTAATTT
>JBEIFO010000412.1:0-1725 GCA_040382375.1 Crocinitomicaceae bacterium | reverse complement strand
TAAAAGGACACGGCCAAATTACAGAAGTAAACGTTTCTGAAACATTGAAGGAAGTGCGTCGCGCACTTTTGGATTCCGACGTTAGTTACAAGACTGCGAAAGAGTTCGCAGATCGTGTCAAAGAGAAGGCTCTTGGACAAAAGGTTTTAACTGCCATTAGCCCAGGACAGTTGTTGGTGAAGATTACCCAAGACGAGTTGAAAGACTTAATGGGCGGTGAACACAGCGAACTGAATTTTCAAGGCAATCCGGGTATTATCTTAATGAGCGGTTTACAAGGTTCAGGTAAAACAACGTTTTCCGGAAAACTTGCGAATTACTTAAAAACAAAAAAAGGAAAGAATCCTCTTTTGGTAGCTTGTGATATTTATCGTCCAGCTGCGATTAACCAATTGCACATCGTTGGAGATAGCATTGGAGTCGCAGTATATAGCGAACCCGAAAACAAAGACGCTGTTTCCATTGCGAAAAACGCATTGGCGTTCGCGAAGCAAAACGGATACAACGTTGTTATTGTCGATACTGCCGGACGCCTTGCCGTTGACGAGCAAATGATGACCGAAATTGCTGCGGTGAAGGAAGCTCTTCAACCGACAGAGACGTTATTCGTGGTAGATGCCATGACCGGTCAAGATGCTGTGAATACCGCGAAAGCGTTTCATGATAAATTGAATTTTGATGGTGTTATTCTTACCAAGTTAGACGGCGACACCCGCGGTGGAGCTGCGCTGAGTATTAAATCTGAAGTTAACAAACCCATTAAGTTTGTTGGTACTGGAGAGAAGATGGATGCGATTGACGTGTTCTATCCCGAGCGTATGGCTAGCCGTATTCTTGGAATGGGCGACGTGGTTTCCTTGGTTGAAAAAGCACAAGAGCAATTCGACGAAGAACAAGCGAAGCGTCTGGAGAAGCGCATTAAGAAAGACCAATTCGATTTCAATGACTTCCTAGAACAAATAGGACAGATCAAGAAAATGGGAAGCATGAAAGACCTGATGGGTATGCTTCCAGGAATGGGACAATTGAAAAATGTAGATGTAAATGACGATGCGTTCAAATATGTTGAAGCCATAATTCACAGCATGACTCCAAAAGAGCGCTCGAACCCTAGCTTAATTAACCCTTCACGTAAAGCCCGCATTGCAAAAGGGTGCGGACGTCCGTTGGAAGAAGTGAACAAGTTGATGAAGCAGTTCGATCAGACACGTCAGATGATGAAGATGTTCACCAACAAGAACCAAATGGCTGCCATGATGAAGCAAGCGAATCAAATGAAAGGACTGAAAAGATAATGGAAGCTATTGCAGGAACTCAATTCACATTTCCGAACCAAACCAATTTTTACAAAGGCAAGGTTCGCGACGTATACAGCATTGGTGACGATCTTTTGGTGATGATCGCTTCAGACCGAATCTCTGCATTCGACGTGGTTTTGCCGCGCGCCATTCCCTTCAAAGGTCAAGTCTTGAATCAGATTGCAGAACGAATGTTGAATGAAACCGTAGATGTGGTTCCGAACTGGAAAATCTCTTCTCCCGATCCAAACGTGACTATCGGAAAACGCTGCGAACCCTTCGCAGTAGAGATGGTTATTCGCGGATATTTAACTGGACATGCTTGGAGAACCTACAGCAACGGGCTTCGCACGTTGTGCGGTGTTTCTCTTCCGGAAGGCTTGAAAGAACACGACCGACTTCCTTCCCCCATCATTACTCCTACTAC
>JBEIFO010000411.1:0-1746 GCA_040382375.1 Crocinitomicaceae bacterium | reverse complement strand
TTCCCTTTGATTTAAGGGAAGATAGTTACAACGCTATTCTTCACGCAGAATTTATTGCGCGTCTAGCTAGCTCTGAAATCGTGTTGCTTCACTTGGTGAAGCATGAGAGCGATATTCCGCACGCTCAGAATGAATTGAACAAGTGGGCCGACCGCATTCGCGGGACGTTTGAAGGCTCTGTAAAGACCATTGTTGAAGCGGGTGATCTTTCCACCACTGTAGATGAAATTGCTAAACTTCAGCACTGCGGTTTGGTGCTTATGCCAACGCACGGCATGCGCGGAATGCAGCGTATCACGGGAAGTCTTGCCCTGAAAGTGGTTTCAGAATCAACCACTCCGTTCATAGTGGTTCAGCAAAGACCTATTCGTTCGGAAGGATATAAGAAAATGGTCATTCCTGTTACGTTTCGTCAGCAGTTATTGGAAGAGGCGAGCTTCTTCGCGGAAATGGCGAAGTTGTTCAACAGTGACGTTTATTTCATTGCCAAGGAAGTGGCCAGCGGAAACGACGAGGAGTTGATAACGAAGTTGGAAGGGATTTTCAGCGCTGCGAATATCCCGTTCAGTTTGCATATTGACAGCGATAACAAGCCATTTGCAAAATCGGTTGTGGCATACGCAGCAACAGTAGATGCCGATTTAATTTGTGCGGTTAATTTCTCTTTCGAGTATTTGTACACGTTGTTCCCTCGCACAGAGGAGGAAGATTTAATTTACAACGAAGCTCAAATTCCGGTGTTATTGATTACACCTGATCAGCAAGACGATTCTGTTTATTTCATACCCATGTGGCACTAAAAAATTAATTGTTATGTCGAAAATTATTGTCCTTTCAGATTTCTCTAGCACATCCGATGTTGCTGGAAATTACGCGTGTGAAATATCAAAAACGCTCAAAACTCCTGTTGAAATTCTTCATATTGCTAAAGATAAGTCAGGGGAATCTGGAGCTGCAGAACAATTGAACAAGCAAATTGCCAAGTTCAAAGAAAACACAGGCGTTAGTGCCACCCCAGTCATTCAGTTTGGAAATATTTTCGATGTCATTCCGAAAGTAACAGAAGAGCTTACGGGAGAGCTGGTAGTTATGGGAACACACGGGATGCGCGGTATGCAGTTTATTACAGGCAGCAATGCACTTCGAGTTATTACAGACTCTGACGCACAATTCATTGTTGTGCAAGAAAACACAACGCGCACAGCCAATATTAAAAAGATTTTAGTTCCGTTGGACTTACACAAGGAAACGAAGCAAAAAATAAAGTTTGCAAGTGAATTGGCTGCCAAGTTCAACGCAGAGGTTCATATAATATGTCCGAAGGAAACCGATGAGTTTTTAAATAACCAAGTGAAGCGTAACATGAGTTATGCTGAGGGGTATTTCAACGAGCGCGGAATTGCTTGTAAGACGAAAGTAACTGAAGAATGCAGCTCTGGATTTGTGAAGGAAATTATTAAATACGGTCAGTACGCCGAGATTGATTTGATCTGTATCTTGAATTTTGCTGGCGAGCGATTGATTCATGCCTTTGGAGCAGATGCCGAGCAAAAGATAATTACCAATGAAGCTGGAATTCCGGCCATGGTTATTAATCCGATTAGCGCGAACGTTGATTCACGTAGCATCTTCGCGCAGTAGGATAAAAAAGATTTTGTAAGAAGTCTTGTTAATTCAAAAAGAGCTGTATATTTGCACCCCCTTAGGGTGCTAAAGAGCATTTCGGGGTGTAGCGTAGCCCGGTAT
>JBEIFO010000410.1:0-1757 GCA_040382375.1 Crocinitomicaceae bacterium | reverse complement strand
GCGTTGTTTCCGAAATCTCCGACATACAGATACAAGCTGTCTTGGGTGATTTCTTCCCAATCGAAATTGGTAGTTCCGTTCAATGAATAAGTCTGAAGAATGGCTCCACTCAACGTGTCTATCACATATAAATTCTCATCTGAATTGTCGTTGTGTGTAACAAGTCCTTGCTGAAAACGAGTAATACCAGAGGTTTCAAGCAGTTCGGCTGGCAACTGCACAGAATAAACTGGAGCCAATGTTACGGTTGGAAGATTGGGTTGGGCGAAAACTCCCTCACAAATACTTTGCAATAAAAAGATGAGAAATATTCTTGCAAGAGCCTTCATGAATCAAAGTTAAGTTAAAAGCAATGATGTAACTTGGAACTTCAAAATAGACGACTATGAAACGAATTGAATCGTTTGAAGAATATAAATCGACATATGCTGAAAGCATTTCAAACCCCAATAAATTCTGGGGTGAAGTAGCTGAATCTTTTTCTTGGAAAAAAAAATGGGACACTGTTCTTTCGGGAACTTTCGCCGATGCGAAAACCCGATGGTTCGACGGTGGTGAATTGAACATTACTGAAAACTTACTCGACAGACATTTAGCTGAACGCGGCGATCAAGTGGCTCTTATTTGGGAACCGAATGAACGTTCGGTTCAAGCTCGCTCATTCACGTATTCCGATCTACACAAAGAAGTTTGTATTGCAGCAGAAATGCTTCGCACGTTGGGTGTAAACAAAGGAGATCGCATTTGTATTTATATGAGCATGGTGCCTGAATTGGTGTTCAGCGTTTTGGCCTGTGCGCGTATTGGCGCGGTGCACTCGGTTATCTTCGGTGGATTCAGCGCGCGCAGCATTGCAGATCGCGTTGACGATGCTGAAGCAGACTTCGTGATAACCATGGACGGAGGACTTCGCGGTAACAAGACCATTCCGTTGAAATCGGTGGTGGATGAAGCGTTGACTTCCACTCGAAAAATAAAAAATGTGTTGGTCTACAACTACCTCAATCTTCCAACCGAAAAAAAAGAAATAGATATCGATTGGAATGAATTGAAAGGACGTGTTCTTTCCACCAATAATTACATGAAGCCCGGAGAAACGCTTCAGTCTGAAGATCCGTTGTTCATCTTGTATACGAGCGGTTCAACAGGTAAACCGAAAGGAGTTGTGCACAGCACCGCGGGATACATGGTGTGGACGGCCTATACTTTTTTGAATGTGTTTCAGTACCAAGAAGGCGACGTTCATTTCTGCACAGCGGATATTGGTTGGATAACGGGACACAGCTATTTGATATACGGCCCACTCTTGAATGGCGCGACTTCATTGATGTTTGAAGGCATACCCACTTATCCGGATGCTGGAAGATTTTGGGACATTGTCGCGAAACACAAAGTGAATATTTTTTACACTGCCCCTACAGCCATTCGCAGTTTAATGTCGGCCGGTGATGAATTTCTAGAAGGAAAAGATTTGTCTTCATTGCGCATACTCGGAAGCGTTGGCGAACCTATCAATGAAGAAGCTTGGAATTGGTATCACGATAAAATTGGAAAAGGAAATTGTCCAATTGTCGATACTTTCTGGCAAACGGAAACAGGCGGTGTCATGATTTCTAGTTTAGCCGGAGTAACACCTTCAAAACCCGTGTTTGCAACCTTGCCTATGCCGGGAGTTCTTCCCGTTTTGTTAGACGATAAAGGGAATGAAATTCTTGAAAACGATTTAACGGGAAATCTTTGTTTCAAGCAGTCGTGGC
>JBEIFO010000409.1:0-1760 GCA_040382375.1 Crocinitomicaceae bacterium | reverse complement strand
TGTTCCAAGAAACACCGTCTCTGTAATCGAACAAAGCAACACCGTTAATGAAAACGCCAATGTTTCCTCCATTCGTTGGCGTAGGCGTTCCCGTGTTTTGTGCAGGCACCAATGGGAATTTAAAGATCGCATTTTGTGCGGTAGCCAGTGACGGATTGCCATCTAAAAACGGACCTGTGATGTAAGCCGGAATTCCGTTGGTTGAAACATATACCCAGTTCGCCGAGTACTGCACGCTTTGCACATTCGCTGCGGTATTGTCATTGATTGGAGTCGGATTTCCACTTACATAATGTCTTCCGGTAATTCCTGTGGTGTTTTGCATCCACGAGGTTACAACTGGTCCTTGTGCAAACGATTGACTTGCCGAAAGAACAAGGCTAAGGATGAGAACGTTGAATAATTTCATGTTGAAGGGTTTGTGGAAATTGATAGTCTTTTCGAGTTAAAAATTCATGATCAGTTAAGGTTAGCAGAAACGCAATGAGGTCTTGCTTTTCATTGGAAGAAAGATTAACCGAATGGTTTAATGGCGGAGAAATATTTTCTTCGTTTCCAGTTAATGAAGTGTAATGATTCAAGACTTGCTGCAAGGTCTTGAACCTTCCGTCGTGCATATACGGAAAGCTCATTTCAACATTCCGCAACGTCGGCACCTTGAAGGTCAGTCGGTCTTGTCTAAAGCTTGTAACAGCGCCTCTTCCAAAGTCATTCAATGAATCGTCGAGCGGAATGCCGTTGCTTTTGAATTCGTCGTTAGTGAATAGCGGTTCGGTGTGACAAGCGTTGCAGTTTTTCTGAAAGAGCACGTAACCTTTTTGCTCTTGTTCGGTGAAGTTTTTTTTTCCTGCAAGGACTTCATCGTATTTACTCTGATTGCTTACAAAGCTCAACATGAATTGCGAAATCGATTTCAGCACACGCTCTCCTGTAACAAGGCTATCACCCCATGCTTGGAAGAAATATTCCCGATAAAATTTCCTTTCATTGAGTTTCTTCACCACGTTCGCCAAGGTCTCGTTCATCTCTAGAACATTTTCAATAGGAGCCATGGCTTGTGCATCGAGGTTGTGCACTGCGCCGTCCCACATGAAGTTTTTCTTCCATGCTAAATTGAAGAGAGCAGGAGCGTTGCGTTTTCCAACACGATCAAATACGCCGTGACTGACATTGTGGTCGGTATGCGCGAACGCGGTGTAGGAGAGGTGACACGAAGAACATGAAACGGTTTCGTCGGAAGAGAGGATGGGATCATAAAAAAGCATACGTCCCAATTCTTTTTTTTCGTTCGAAGGGGGATTGTTCTTTTCGTCGTAAACCTTTTTCGGCCAAACAATTTTTCGTTTAGGTGGAAGGGTAAAGCCAAGCGCGAAGACAAAGAGCAAAATGAAAAGGAAGAAAGAGTTTCTTATTCGAATCATTTCATTATCGCTGAAAAAGAAGCACACAATGCGCGCATGTATTCTTGAACATGCTTGTTCGGACTCATGAGTGAATACTCTTTGTTTGCGTGAACAAGCTCCATGAAAGAATCCAGCTTCAAATGAATAGTCACCTCTTGCGACCTTCTATCAGGCGGCAGAACAGGTCCGCCAGTGACCATTCGAAGAATTGTTATGTCATCAGTGATTGAACTCATATAAGCATTGGAGAAGCCTCCGAGGTGAAGGTTTAATGCAGTGCTGTCTTTTTCTTTTCCTTCCAACTTAAACTGAATGTACCCGCTTTGCCAGCTCCAATACATACCGTTTGCTGGATCT
>JBEIFO010000408.1:0-1770 GCA_040382375.1 Crocinitomicaceae bacterium | reverse complement strand
TTGTCTTTATTTTTGCAGTCTAATTCGCGAATATGAAAATCTCTTATAAACTGCTTTCTCAATTGGTGCAACCACTTCCGTCTCACGACCTAGTTGCTGCAACCCTTACCAGAACTGGACTAGAAGTGGAAGGTGTAGAAAGCGTGGAGAAAATTCCAGGCGGATTGAAAGGCGTGGTGGTCGGACATGTACTCGAATGCGCAAAGCATCCCGATGCAGATCGTTTGTCTATCACGAAAGTGAATCTCGGCGAAGGTGAACCCGTACAAATTGTTTGCGGGGCACCGAATGTAGCAGCCGGACAAAAAGTTTTAGTGGCTACCGTTGGAACCACATTGTACCCCTCATCTGGCGAGGCTTTCACCATTAAGAAAAGTAAAATTCGCGGAGCAGAATCAATTGGTATGATCTGCGCCGAAGACGAACTGGGCCTGGGCGCTTCGCACGACGGAATTCTTATTCTTCCAGAAGAAACAGAAGTGGGAACTCCAGCGGCTGTTGCACTCAATATTGAAAGCGACGCATGCCTTGAAATTGGCATTACTCCGAATAGAACAGATGCCCTTTCACATGCCGGTGTGGCGCGCGATTTCGCGGCAGCATGGAATCTCGAGAACGCAGAGAAAGTTACGCTAACCTCCACAGAGGCGAAGCCGATTTCCTTCCAACAAAAAAATTGGAAATTAGATCTTCACGAAAACACCGAGTGTTCGCGCTATGCGTTTGCGGTAATCAAAGGAATTGAAAACCAAGAGACGCCAACTTTCATTAAGGAAACCCTTGCCGTTATTGGCGTGAAGAGCGTGAACTTGTGTGTAGACGTTACGAATTATGTTCAGCATGAATTGGGACAACCGCTGCACGTGTTCAAGGCGAATGATTTTCCGAATCAGACGATCACAGTTCGAAATGCAAATACAGATGAAGCGTTAGAAACGCTTGACGGTGTTTCGCGCAAACTCACCAGCGAAGACGTGGTTATTTCCAACCAAAACGAAGTGCTTTGCATGGGTGGTGTTATGGGTGGAAAAAATGCGGGCGTGAGCGCTGAAGATTCGTTCGTTGTTTTTGAAAGTGCGTGCTTCAATGCGGTGCGTGTGCGCAAGAGCGCGAAGCGCAATCAAATACATTCCGATTCTTCGTTCCGCTTTGAAAGAGGCGTGGCTGTAGACGGAATTCCAAATGCGTTAGCGCGTGCTTGGGAATTAATTCAAGCGGAAAATCCGAATGCAGAGTTGGTTGAAGCGCAAGATGTTTATCCGGTTACACTTCCGAAAACAGAAATTTCAGTTCAGAAAAATTATTTGAAATCGTTGTTGGGAATCGACATTCCAGGCGAAACGGTTGTTTCCATATTGAATGATTTGCAGTTCGAAGTTTCTTCAACCGGAGACGGCTGGAAGGTGCTTGTGCCTTACAATCGCGTTGAAGTAACGCGTCCGGCAGACGTTGCAGAAGAAGTGCTTCGCATCTACGGATACGACAAAGTAGAGCTTCCATCGCGTATGACGCTTTCCTTGAATACCAAGGGAAAAACGGAAAGCTTGCGCTTCCGTCTCGCCGACTTGTTGGTAGCAGAGGGCTACACTGAAATCATGAACATGTCGCTTACGAAGAGCAAGTACGCTGAAGCGTTCGATGCGGCCTTGGGTGTGAACAGTGTTTCATTGTTGAATCCGTTGAGCAAAGATCTTTCGCACATGCGTAGTTCGTTGTTGTTCGGTGGAATGGAAAGCATTTCGTTGAATGAAAAACACCGTGCTACCGATC
>JBEIFO010000407.1:0-1770 GCA_040382375.1 Crocinitomicaceae bacterium | reverse complement strand
TCGGTTCATTTCACAGACCGCCTAGTTAAGAAATAAAAAATATTTTCTATTCTGAAAGGAGCCGATAATCGGCTCCTTTTTTATTTTTGGACCAATAGTTGAAAAGCGCAACTCACAATTTGAATCATTCGAAAGTTTTCAATTGTGAAAAGCAACGAATACCTAACTTTGAACGTCTATTAGAGAGTTATGAAATTTATGAAAGCGAAAACCTTATTCTTCCTGCTTATTTCTATAAGCTTCTTTGCATCTGCTCAAAACAAACAATCAAAGCTCCCTTATTCCATCAAAGGGAAAATTGAGGGACTTCAAAATGTAGATATTTATCTCGCAAATTATTACGGAAACAAATTATACTACAACGACACTTGTCATGTAGATGAGAGAGGATATTACGAGTTTGCCGGTAAACCATTCAATGAATGTGGAAAGTACGCTTTGGTTATGCCAGGGCCTCGTTACTTCGATTTCATTGCTGCTGATGAGCAAATTATAATCAATTGCTCCGCTGATGCCGATTTGAGTAAAATTGAAGTGGTTCAATCCAAAGAAAACAAACTCTTCTTCGAATATATTCGATACATCAATGGTAAGCGGAACATTCGCATGCCAATTGATAACTGCATTAACGATTCATTAAAAACAGACGAAGATAAAAAACCTTGCTTTGAAGAGTTAACGCAGTTGAATAACGAAGTTATCAATTATCAAAAAGCTATCATTAAAACCAACAGCACCTCACTATTCGCTAAATACTTGCGCATGGGCATGGAAGAAGATATACCAACTGCGCCCGAGAACATTGCTGAGGATAAAAAGCAAGAATGGCAATACTACTGGTACCGTCATCACTATTGGGATCGTTGCGACTTGAAAGATCCGCGCATGGTTCGCGATGGTGCGTTCCACAAACTTGTTGAAGATTACATTACGAAAACTCTTCCACAAATTCCTGATACCGTTTGCGCTGAAGTTCAAAAAATAATCAGCGCCACAGCCGGCAACGAAGAGTCATTCAAATACATTACACATTTCGCTACATACACTGGAGAGACTTCGAAGATTATGTGCATGGACGAACTGTTTGTGTTCATGATAGACAATTACTATTCGAAAGGAATGTGTAATTGGGTGAAGGAAGACAAATTGAAAGAGATGAAGGAAGCCGCTGACAAGAAGCGCGATTGTCGTTGTGGTGAAAAGGCTCAAGACATTATTCTTCCTGACACTTCCGAAAAGAATTGGGTTTCCATGTACAAATCGCGTGGCGAGTATACGCTAATGGTTGTATGGGAAAGTTCATGCGGACATTGTAAAAAGGAAATACCTCTTCTGCTCGAGATGTATCACAAATACAGAGACAGAGGCTTTGTGGTATATGCTATTGGGAATGATTATGAAAACGACAAATGGATTCAGTTCATCAATGAAAATCACCTCGACTGGATAAACGTAAGCGACACCCCTGAGATTATGAAGCAGGAAAAAGCGCAAGAGTTAATCTATAGCGGAGTTACTACACTTAAAAGCCTAAACTACCGCACGACCTGGGATGTCACTAGCACTCCAAAAGTTTTCTTAATGGATAAAGACATGAAGATTGTTGCTAAATCATTAGGCGCAGAGCAATTAGACGAGCTTCTTGAAAATCTATACAAAGGAGAAAAAGTAGAAACGAATAAATTCCAGGAAACGGAGTACGAAGACGTTAACGCGCAACCAAAGAAATAATCTCTGCTGAAACATCTCCCTTCTGAACATCGAATTGAC
>JBEIFO010000406.1:0-1783 GCA_040382375.1 Crocinitomicaceae bacterium | reverse complement strand
GGAAGTTTTCCAGTTATTATTTCTTCGTCATAAATACTCGTGTACGGAATTTCAGCATAAGTCAAAACCAAAGTCACCGCATCGTCCCAAGGCTGCTTGCCCAGCGGAGTGTAAACGGCAATCTTCGGTGCCACTTCCAACTTCACCTTTTCCATGTTCACTTCAGGGTCGGCAATTTCTCTATAAATAGCGTCAACCTGCGCATCGGCAATCACTTGAAAACTGACTCCTCGCTCGGTGCATTTTTTTTGAATACTCGGAATGTTATCCATTAAGAAACTTCCACCTCGGTAATTCAACAACCATTCAATCGGAAGTTTTTGCTCCAAAACCCAATAGGCAATGCCATAAGACTTAATATGGTTCTGCTGCGATTCGTCCATTGGAATAAGCAGCATACCCGCAAAGCAGGAATTCCCAAGAAGGGCGAAAGCTAATATTACGAGAGATTTACGCATGCTTCAAAGATAGTCACGACGAAGAACAACGCAAAGCATAATAAATTGTGTGTGCTTTTGGTTGAAAAGTCGGTTTGACCTTCCTGCTTCGAATGGCTAACTTTGCAAAAAAATAATTACACCATGAAATTTTTCATCGACACAGCAAACTTAGATCAAATTAGAGAAGCTCAAGACTTAGGCGTACTTGACGGAGTTACAACAAATCCTAGCTTAATGGCGAAGGAAGGTATCTCTGGAACAGACCGCGTTATGAAGCACTATGTTGACATTTGCGAAATTGTTGGAGACGGCGATGTAAGTGCTGAAGTCATTGCAACTGATTTCGACGGAATGGTGAAGGAAGGAGAGGAGTTGGCTGCATTGCACGAGAACATCGTGGTGAAAGTTCCAATGACCAAGGACGGAGTAAAAGCGATTCGCTATTTCACAGACAAAGGAATCCGCACGAACTGCACGTTGATTTTCTCGGCAGGACAAGCGCTTCTTGCTGCTAAAGCAGGAGCGACATATGTTAGTCCTTTCGTTGGACGTTTGGACGACATTTCTACAGACGGTATTGATTTGATTGAACAAATCAGAACCATCTTTGATAATTACGGATTCGATACTGAAATTCTAGCTGCCTCTGTTCGTCACCCAATGCACGTTATTGCTTGTGCAGAAATTGGAGCAGATGTTATGACCGGTCCATTAAGCGTGATTTTGCAATTGATGAAGCATCCGTTAACAGACATCGGATTGGCTCAATTCCTTGCCGATCATAAGAAAGCTGCAGAAGCGAAATAACTTTGATTTCAATATCAGACAACAACGCCGATTATACGGCGGCACAGATTATTCGGAAGCAAGGCGTTTGTATTCTTCCAACAGATACAGTTTATGCTTTTGCTTGTGCGTTGTCAGATAAAAAGGCAATAGAGAAAATGGCTCAATTGAAAGGCGTGCGTTTAGACAACGCGCGCTTTTCTATTGTTTGCAACGACCTTTCTCACTTGGCCACATTTACGAAGCCCATTTCAACACCGTATTATCGCGCATTGAAAAGGCACACGCCGGGCATGTTTACTTTTTTGTTGGAAGCCAGCAGCCTCGTTCCAAAACTTTTTACTTCACGCAGAACCACCATTGGTCTTCGTGTTCCCGATCACGATTTTCTTCAACGCGTGCTTACGCACTTGGGTGAACCCATCGTAGTTTCTTCGGTCCATCGGAAAGAAAATACAGCAGAATATCCTGTGGAAGCCATTGACTTGGAAGAAGATTGGTCAAATGACGTGGCTGAAATTTTCTTTGAAGACACTTCGAAAATGTTACTCTCTACG
>JBEIFO010000405.1:0-1794 GCA_040382375.1 Crocinitomicaceae bacterium | reverse complement strand
ATGCTCGTCACCGAATTCGAAGAAATGAATGGCTTGTAATTTTCCACAACAGAAGTGCAGCTTGGCTTCCAGACCGAAAGACATTAAGCTGTATAGGCCCAAGATAAATATCAGGGTGAGCTTCCGCATATTTCAAAGGTAAAACATCTTTTGATGTATTTGCACGTTGTACCTTTGCATTCTAAAATAATTGAACAAATGAGCAATTCTATGGATATGTCAGACGTGTTCGTGAAACTGGGAATTCAAGCAGAGAATCTTGGAACAAGCACGGGACAAAACTTTTTTTCTAACGGCGATTTATTTGCGTCGTTTTCTCCAGTTGATGGAAAAGAAATCGCAAAGGTGCAGGCCACCACTGCAGATGATTACAATCGCGTGGTAGAAGCCGCGCAAGAAGCATACAAAACATGGCGCTTAATGCCGGCTCCAAAGCGCGGCGAAATTGTTCGTCAGTTTGGAAATCGCCTTCGTGATTACAAGCAAGAGTTGGGCATGTTGGTGAGCTATGAAATGGGCAAGAGCTTGCAAGAAGGTTTGGGTGAAGTACAGGAGATGATTGACATTTGCGATTTCGCAGTAGGGTTGTCTCGTCAGCTTTATGGTTTAACCATGCATAGCGAACGTCCGGGTCACCGCATGTATGAGCAATGGCATCCACTTGGAATCGTTGGAATCATTTCAGCATTCAACTTCCCAGTAGCAGTATGGGCTTGGAACAGCGCATTGGCGTGGATTTGCGGAGATGTTTGTATTTGGAAAGGATCTGAAAAAGCACCGCTTTGCGCAATCGCTTGTCAAAATATTTGGAATGAAATTGCTTCTGAAAACAATTTGCCGGAAGGAATTTCAAGCATTGTTTCGGGTGATGTGAAAGTGGGTGAGATGATGACCGTTGATACTCGTGTTCCATTGATTTCAGCAACAGGAAGCACCCGTATGGGTCGCATTGTTGGAGCGAAAGTAGCAGAGCGTTTCGGAAAGTCTTTGTTGGAATTAGGTGGAAACAACGCCATTATTGTAACAGAGAATGCCGATTTGAAAATGACCATCATTGGTGCGGTGTTCGGTGCAGTTGGAACTGCCGGACAGCGTTGTACTTCAACACGTCGTTTAATTATTCACGAAAGTGTTTACAACGAAGTGAAAGAGAAGTTAGTGACGGCTTACGGACAGATTCGCATTGGAGATCCATTGGATTCGAACAACCACGTGGGTCCGTTGATTGACACGCTGGCTGTTGATACGTATTTGAAGGCTATTGAGAAAGCGAAGTCTGAAGGCGCGAACTTCATTGTTGAAGGTGGCGTTGTGACTGGAGAAGGGTTTGAGAGCGGATGTTACGTGAAGCCATGTATTGCTGAGGTTAAGGATAGCAGCTTGGAAATTGTGCAACACGAAACCTTTGCTCCAATTTTATACATTATGAAGTACAAAGAATTGGACGAGGCCATTGCTATGCAAAACGGCGTTGTTCAAGGATTGTCGAGTGCAATTATGACAACGAACATGCGTGAAGCAGAACGCTTCTTAAGCTGTGAAGGTTCAGATTGTGGTATTGCAAATGTGAACATCGGAACCAGCGGTGCTGAGATTGGTGGGGCGTTTGGTGGAGAGAAAGAAACAGGCGGTGGACGCGAGAGCGGATCGGATGCGTGGAGAAATTACATGCGTCGTCAGACTAATACCATCAACTATTCAACCTCGTTGCCATTGGCGCAAGGTATTAAATTCGATTTCTAATGAAGGCTTGGATGCTCTTGTTTTTCGCTGCTTTCAGCGGAAGTATTTTCT
>JBEIFO010000404.1:0-1819 GCA_040382375.1 Crocinitomicaceae bacterium | reverse complement strand
CCTCTCCCACCCCTGCGCAAAAACTCAAAAACAAAATCTCTTGAAAACTGAAATTAAAAATTCCCAAGCGTAACGTATAATCGAAGTTCACATCATCGAGGTATTTCCATTTCCCCATGAGCCAAGTTATTCCGCTTAATACAAATCCTCCAACAACACCTAATCCCAACTGCAACCAAACATTCATTTTCCCAATAATAACGGGGATCATAAATTCCGTTGCGTTGAAATAATAGAGTATGGAAACAATGACCAAAGGAACGAGCAGCGTAAGTAAACCCATGCGCATAAACAATTCCCTACTCGGTCTCATAAATGCAAAGGTAAGCTTTGTAACTTCGCACAATGGATTTTATCTCATCTACTTTATTGGACTATTGCGAAAAGCATTCAGATGATGAATCTGATTTGTTGAAGGCGCTTTCGGCTGAGACCTGGCAGAAGGTGATTAATCCTCGTATGTTAAGTGGACATCTGCAAGGAAGATTTTTAAGTCTGCTTTCCCAATTGATTCAACCGAAACGCATTTTAGAAATTGGAACTTTTACGGGTTACAGCGCTTTGTGCTTGGCCGATGGACCTCAAGAAGACGGAGAATTAATTACCATTGATGAGAACGATGAACTGAGCTGGTTGCACGATAAGTATTTCCTTCAACATAAAAAAGGATCGCAAATAAAACCTATTTATAAAGCTGCGTTGAACGCATTTGAAGATTTGGATGGAACATTCGACTTGGTCTTTATAGATGCAGATAAGCGGAATTACCTTCATTATTGGAATTGGACAATGGAGCACGCTCATGCCGGAACGGTTATTCTTATAGACAATGTCCTCTGGAGTGGAAAGGTTCTGGAACCCGCTGTAGAAAAGGATTTCGACACGCAAGTTCTTCAAGAATTGAATGATTTAGTTGCGAAAGACAGCCGATGCGAGAAGGTGCTTTTGCCGCTTCGCGATGGATTAATGATGATTCGGTTGAAAAAGTAGACTATCTTTGCGCCCGCAACAAGTTCCGTTGGCAGTTCAACTTAGAAATACGATTGGGAATTTGGCGACCACGTATTTTATGTCATTTGAAAATTTAAACTTAATTGAGCCTATTCTTAGCGCTCTAAAAAAAGAAGGTTACACCACTCCCACTCCTATTCAAGAACAAGCCATTCCAATTTTGTTGGAAGGAAATGATTTGTTAGGTTGTGCCCAAACGGGAACAGGAAAAACAGCGGCCTTCGCCATTCCAATTCTACAATTACTTACTCAGAATACCGGTCACACCGGAAGCAAGCGCGCTATTCGTTCATTAATTGTTACACCAACACGTGAGTTGGCTATTCAAATTGGTGAAAGCTTCGCGAGCTACGGCAGAAACTTGAACCTTCGTCACACCGTTATTTTCGGTGGCGTGAATCAGTTCTCTCAAGTGAACGCGTTAAAAGCTGGAGTAGATATTCTTATTTGCACTCCAGGACGTTTATTAGACTTGGTGCAACAGCGTCATGTGAATCTTGGACAAATTCAAATGTTTGTATTGGATGAAGCGGATCGCATGTTAGACATGGGATTCGTGAACGATGTGAAGCGCATTATTAAATTAATTCCTGAAAGAAGACAGTCTTTGTTCTTTTCGGCAACCATGCCGAAGACGATTCAAGAATTGGCGAATTCAATTTTAACGACTCCGAAAAAAGTTGAAGTAACTCCTGTTTCTTCGACCGTTGAAAAAATTGAGCAAGGTATTTACTTTGTAGATCAAGCGAACAAGAACGATTTGTTGATGCATGTCCTTCAAGATAAATCAATACGATCTGCTTTGGTT
>JBEIFO010000403.1:0-1824 GCA_040382375.1 Crocinitomicaceae bacterium | reverse complement strand
GATTGCAGAATTTGATTCTCATTTTCCAAATCAAAAAATCACATCTATCAAAAAAGTCGAGTTTATTTTTTGGCAAACCAAATAAAATGATAGCTATACCCACCTACAAATCCAAAATAGCATCCCGATATATTCCGGTAGATGCAGAACAAATTGGAATGAAAATTCCAGAAAGCGAATGCTATTTCGCTTCAATAAAACACGACGGACACCTAGCTTTTCTCTCTGTTAAAAAAGGAAAAGCGCAGCTCTTCGATAGAAATGGAGAAGAAGTAAAAGTGCCTGCTGTAACCAAAGCCGCCGAAAGTCTGAAAGAAGATTGCGTCCTAGCCGGAGAGCTGTGCGTTTTTAAAGACGATCAGCCCACTTCACACCGTGAGGTGAATGCGTCGCTAGACAATCCAGATAAAGCGGACTTCCGCTTCGGTGCATTCGATGTGCTTGAAGTCAAAGGCGCCGAATGCGCTTGGGAAGCCGAAGAGAAGTTCAAGAATCTTTCAGAATGGCTCAAAGGAAACAAAGAGGTATTCGCGATTGAACAAAACAAATTCGAAAGCAGAAAAGACATCATCGCGTTCTTTAAATCAGCCGATGAAAACAATGCGGAAGGACTCGTTGTAAAACTGCCCAATGGCACTGCATACAAAGTGAAAAAGGTTCACCACCTCGACTTAGTGGTTCTCGGATACGCAGAGACCAACGGTGAACAGGCCGGAGTGCTTCGCGAATTGCTTTTGGGATGCGCGCTGGAAAACAATCAATTTCAAATCATCACTAAATGCGGCAGCGGATTCAGTGAAAAGGAAAGAACGGAGTTGGTCAAGCAATTGGAACCCCTCAGCGTTTCTTCCGAATACACCGAAGTATCTGGAGCAAAAACGGCTTTCATTTTTGTGAAGCCAGAAGTGGTGGTTGAAATTTCTTGCCTCGACCTCATTAACGAAAACAGCAACGGCCCCATTAAAAAGGCGCTGTTGAACTTCGATAAATCAACATACACCGTTGTTGGAAATGCCTCAACGCTCAGCGTTATTTCTCCCAACTTCACGCGTCTGCGAGATGATAAAAAAGCGAATGAGAAAGATGCCGGAACCCTTCAGGCCTATGCATTGTGTGAGCCATTAACAGCAGGTGCTTCCGCAGAGACGGGCGCAGCTTCCGAAATGATCTTGCGCGAAGTATTCACCAAGAGCGGCAAAGGCGGCACTGCCGTTCGGAAATTCGTTGCGCTAAAAACCAACAAAGAAAAATCGGGCTCTTACTCGCCCTTCGTTGTTGTCTATTCCGATTTCAGTGCGGGAAGAAAGACTCCTTTGGAACAAGAAATTTTCTTGTGCGAAAATGAGAAAGAAGCAGCTGCGAAAATTACAGCACTGAAAGAAGAAAACATTAAAAAGGGTTGGGACCAAATTAAATAAATTGAATATGGCAAAGAACTTAACTTTTGTTATAGATAAACAGAAATTCGCCGCCGGTATTACCAAGGTAGATCGCGATAAAGTATACGGATTTGTGGAAGAGGTCGTGTCAGACAAGTCAGGCAACGCCTGTGAAACAGGGAATCTACTGGACGATGGACAAACATTGATTCTATCTGGAGCAACAGCGCTGAAAACGGTCAATGCAAACAACCAAGAGGTCGATAAAAAAACGCTAAAGACCGTTTATTTAGACGGTAAAGACGCCACCCTCATTCCATCTTCTTACGACGGTGAAATTGAATTGGCAAAAGGCGATTTAGACGATTTGTTCAACTTGGAAGTCACTACGGTTTATCAATTGACGTGGGAAGATGCAACCTCAAAGGCAGCCATGTTGAAATTG
>JBEIFO010000402.1:0-1825 GCA_040382375.1 Crocinitomicaceae bacterium | reverse complement strand
CGTTCGGCAACCTGTGGTGAATTAAGAATTTCAGATGTGGGAAAATCTGTTGTATTGGCAGGTTGGGTGCAGCGTTCACGTGATTTAGGTGGAATGACTTTCGTTGATTTGCGCGATAGATACGGTCTTACGCAGTTGGCTTTCAACATGGATACCAACGCTGCTTTGTGCGAAGCAGCGCGCAAGTGGGGAAGAGAATTTGTGGTTCAGGTGGAAGGAAAAGTGGTAGAGCGTTATTCGAAAAATGCGAACATGCTTACGGGTGAAATTGAAATTGAAGCAACAGGATGTAAAGTCTTGAATGCCTCGTTAACTCCGCCTTTCACCATTGAAGACGATAGTGATGGAGGTGACGATTTGCGCATGCAATGGCGCTTCTTAGACTTGAGAAGAAATCCATTGAAGCAAAATTTAATGCTTCGTCACAAGCTCGGAATTGAAACGCGTAAGTACTTAGACAGTCTTGAATTTTTAGAAATTGAAACGCCATATTTAATTAAGTCTACCCCGGAAGGTGCGCGCGATTTCGTGGTTCCAAGCCGCATGAATCCTGGACAATTTTACGCTTTGCCACAATCGCCGCAAACGTTTAAGCAATTGTTAATGGTCAGTGGTTACGACCGCTATTATCAGATTGTTCGTTGTTTCCGCGATGAAGATTTACGCGCCGATCGTCAGCCCGAGTTCACTCAGATTGACTGTGAGATGGCCTTTGTAGAGCAAGAAGATATTTTGAATACGTTTGAAGGATTGATTCGTCATTTGTTCAAAGCGGTTAAGAACGTTGATATTCCTGAGGTTCCGCGCATGCTGTATTCAGAGGCTATGCGTTTATACGGAAGTGATAAGCCGGATATTCGTTTCGACATGACGTTCAAAGACCTTACGGATCTTGGGCAAGGAAAAGGATTTGGTGTGTTCGATAGTGCACAAACAGTTTTAGGTATCAACGTTACAGGTTGTGCGAGCTACACGCGTGCACAGTTAGATGAGTTAACCGAGTGGATGAAGCGTCCGCAAATTGGCGCGAAGGGATTGATTTATGTTCGTTGCAACGAAGACGGAAGCATGAAGTCTTCCGTAGATAAATTCTTCGATGGAGATGCTTTAGCCGCATGGGGAGCTCGTTGTGAAACGAAACCAGGTGATTTGATTCTAGTGTTGTCTGGCGAATTGAATTCAACCCGAAAGCAACTGAATGAATTACGTTTGTTAATGGGAGGAAGATTGGGATTGCGTAATTCGGAAGTGTTCGCGCCTTTGTGGGTCATGGATTTCCCGCTGTTGGAATTCAACGAAGAGGAAGGAAGATATTTCGCCATGCACCATCCGTTTACTTCACCAAAGCCCGATCAAATTCATTTGTTAGATACGGATCCTGGATCTGTAAATGCAAATGCCTATGATTTCGTGTTGAATGGGGTTGAAATTGGCGGAGGATCCATTCGTATTCACGATAGAAATGTTCAAGCGCGCATGTTTGACTTGCTTGGATTCACGAAAGAAGAAGCGCAAGCGCAATTTGGATTCTTACTGAATGCCTTTGAATACGGAGCTCCGCCGCACGGAGGATTGGCTTTCGGATTCGATCGTTTGTGCTCGCTATTCGGCGGCAGCGAAGGGATTCGCGATTTTATTGCCTTCCCGAAAAACAATAGCGGGCGTGACGTAATGATAGACGCACCCTCAACAATTAGCGATGATCAGCTTAATGAACTATCAATTGTTGTAAAAAAGTTGGAGAACTAAAAATTATTTGTATATTTGTCGCCCGTTGGAAATTTAACAACAAGAAATTATGAAACGTACTTATCAGCCATCGAAT
>JBEIFO010000401.1:0-1827 GCA_040382375.1 Crocinitomicaceae bacterium | reverse complement strand
GCGCCTCCAGCAGCATTGCGCGATCTAGCCATTGAAATTCTTCGCAGAGGCTTGCAAGTCTCTTGGTGGACCAACATTCGTTTTGAAAAAACATTCTCTCCCGATCTCTGTAAAATTCTAGCAGCCTCCGGATGCATTGCCGTAACTGGCGGATTAGAAGTGGCGAGTCCAAGAATTTTAGAGTTGATCGACAAAGGAATTTCCATAGATCAAGTAGCCAAAGTCTGCAAAGGTTTCCGCGATGCCGGAATTTTAGTCCATGCCTACTTAATGTTCGGTTTCCCAACGCAAACCGAACAAGAAACCATCGATTCGCTGGAAGTGGTGCGACAATTATTCGAAAACCAATTGCTGCATTCGGGACATTGGCACCAATTCGCCATGACCGTTCATAGCCCCGTTGGAAAAGACCCCGAGAAATACGGTGTCATTCGCACAGGCCCTGTTTTCGAAGGTTTCGCGAACAACGACTTGTTCCATGAAGATCCGAAAGGAGCCAATCATGAGCAGTATTCAGACGGATTGAAAAAGGCCTTGTACAACTACATGCATGGCATTGGCTTCGAATTTCCATTGAAGAAATTCTTCAAATTTCCGATACTGAATCCCTTGGTTCACCGCTCACTCATTGAAAAGTCTGTCAAGAAAATGCCCGATGATGAAGTAGAATTGAAAGGCATGGTGCTTTTCCTTCATCAAACATCCTTAAAGGAATTGAAGAAAAACGGTCCGAACAAAGAAGTGCTCTTTGTGCATAAATCGGGATATCAAAAAATAGACTTTCCTTCAGCAGTAGCCGATTTCCTCATCGAAAATGAAACGAAGTTGAATTTATTTCAAGAAGAAAAAATAAACTACCAAGATGTCCTCACGAACTTTTCCAACCAACTCAAATGCACTCCTGAAGAGGTCGTGAAATTCAGCTGGTGGAAACAAATGCGCGAATACGTTTGGATGGTTCGTGTTTAAGACGGTCTTCTTTTCGAATCAGCGTTTCCAGAAAAGCGTGGCTTAAATCCACCACCACTTCCGGTTTTCGGTCTGTTTCCTCCGCCACCATTTCCACTTCCGCTTCCAGAACCACTTCCACGATGTGTCTTTCCGCCACCTGATCTTGAAAAGGGTTTCTTTCCTTGTGGCTTTTGCGCAACACCTGGCGCAGGTTTGTTCAATGCTGGATATGGATGCTCGTTCACAACCGGAATTTCCAATCCAATCAACTTCTGAATGTCGCGCAAATATTCGCGCTCTTCAATGTCGCAGAATGAAACAGCTCTACCAGATGCACCCGCGCGACCAGTTCTTCCAATACGGTGAACATATGTTTCAGGGATATTCGGAATTTCAAAGTTCACCACGAAGGCCAACTCATCAATGTCAATACCACGTGCAGCAATGTCTGTAGCGACAAGCACGCGTGTGATTCCGCCTTTGAAATTGCTTAACGCACGCTGACGGTGATTCTGAGATTTGTTTCCGTGAATGGCTTCGGCCTTAATGCTAAACTTTTGTAAAAGCTTAACTACTTTATCTGCGCCATGCTTGGTACGTGTGAAAACCAAAGCAGATCGTATAGATTTATCTTGAAGGACATGCATCAACAAATCGTTCTTGTTCGCCTGATCTACGAAGTAAATGCCTTGCTCAATTTTTTCAACGGTGGAAGAAACAGGAGTTACCTCAACTTTTTTCGGAGTTGTTAAAATTGAATTCGCCAATTCTTGAATCGTCTTCGGCATGGTTGCCGAAAAGAACAAAGACTGTCTTCTTTCAGGAATTAATTTAATAATGCGTTTCACATCATTAACAAATCCCATGTCCAACATG
>JBEIFO010000400.1:0-1831 GCA_040382375.1 Crocinitomicaceae bacterium | reverse complement strand
GGTAAGCAGACTGTTCTGCAATCGTCTTCAGTTTGTCCTTTTCCTGTGTAATCCGTTCCTCTTCGTATCCGTCTGCCGTCCATTTTTCAATACGTTGGCCAATCAATCGTTCGTGAGAAGCTATAATTTCAGTTTGAAAATTCGAGATGAATGTTTCTTCAATATCGAATTTCGGAAGTAAGATTTCTCTATCGAGTTTGTAGCCATCGCATTTGTCTGCAATTTCAATGGTAGTCTCAAGCGCCCCTGGATAAGCAGAGAAGGCTTGCGCCATTTCTTTCGCATCTTTCAAATAAAATTCGTTGTTCGGGAATCCAAAGCGGAACTCTCTTCCTTTCTTTCCAATGTATTTGGAAGGGGTACTTACTTTCTCTCCTTCTTTCACGCAGATCAAAGCGTCCTGCGCTTCCGCATCACTTTTTTCCGTGTAATAACTGTTATTGGCTGCGAAGTATTTCACGTTGTGCTTCTCACAAAACCGAACAAGCGTTCGGTTAACGACTTGTTCTTCTTCCAAACCGTGGTTATTCAATTCAGCATAAAAATCTTCACCGAATTGTTCCTTCCAAAAGACAAAAAGTTCTTCCGCTTTTTCTTCACCAATATTCAAAATGGTTGAAGGTATTTCACCCCAAAGTGATCCTGTGCAAAGGATGAGGCCTTCTTTGTATTCAACCAGAAGATCACGGCTAATGCGTGGCACATAATAGAACCCTTCAGTATATGCAATAGAAGAAAGCTTGGAAAGATTCTGGTACCCTTTGAAATTTTTCGCAAGTAACACAACCGGATAACCATCGTCTTTCGCTGAGCGGTCGGTGTGATTTCGACACAAATTCAATTCAGCACCAACGATGGGTTTAATTCCTTTTTTGTGAGCAGCACTCACGAAGTGAAATGCCCCCATCATGTTTCCAGCGTCCGTTACCGCAACAGCAGGGGAGCCCATAGCCAGTGATTTTTTAATCAGCGCGTCAATGGTTGTTGTACTCTGAAGAATGCTGTATTGAGAGTGCACGTGAAGATGAACGAATTTTAAATTCTCATCAATTTCAATTTCGGGTTCGCTGGAAACAGGGTCTTGCGTGTCTGTTTTTTCCGATTTGAAATTGCTGTCTTGTAAAATGGGCGCTTCGTAAACAACATCGTTTTTTGAAATTCCGTTTACGGTTGGAATAACGCCAATTCGAATGAGTTCGAAGAAACACTTTCCAGTTGCCGCGACATCATATGCCGCGTCATGAGCCTCTTCAAACTTTACATGAAATAATTTTTCATGAAGTTCAGTAAGTGTTGGCCACTTGAATTTCCCTCCTTTTCCACCTGGAATAGCACAAAATTCGGTTCCAAATTCTTTGGTGTCTAAACTCGACATTTGCTCGAGCATGTTGTTTCTTCCTTCACGCAGGAATTCACATCCGACAATGTTTAAATCGAATTCAATGTTATGTCCAGCCACATGTTGTGTTTGCGCAAGAGCCACTTCGAATTGATCCAAGCATTCACTCAGTGGAATACCTTCTTTCGTAGCGCGTTCGGTTGAAATCCCATGAATCTTTTCCGAAGTATAGGGAATGGAAAATCCGTTGGGCTGAACAATAATGCTTCCTTGCGAGATTAAATTTCCGCGCTCATCATGCAGCTGCCACGCCAATTGTACAAGCCGAGGCCAATTGTTAAAATCGGTTAAAGGCGCTTTGTAGCTTTGAGGAAGACCGGTGGTTTCTGTGTCGAATATTAAATACATGGAAATTATTCAGATAGGAGCATAAAATTACTACCTCCCTTTCGAATAATCAGCCATTGTGGAAATCTTTCCTCTGTGTTTTTT
>JBEIFO010000399.1:0-1836 GCA_040382375.1 Crocinitomicaceae bacterium | reverse complement strand
ACCGAGTACAGCTCTATGAAATTAGGCTTCTTCCTTTTCGCTGAATACATTAACATGTTCATCTCTTCAGCAGTAATGGCTTCATTGTACTTCGGTGGATATAACTTCCCATTTCAACATGAATTAGGACTGGAAGGAAATCTGCTTTCTGCCATTCAAACTGCCGTATTCTTGGGCAAGATTTTAATCTTCATCTTTGTCTTCATGTGGGTTCGTTGGACGCTTCCTCGCTTCCGTTATGACCAACTGATGAACCTCGGATGGAAGGTGTTATTGCCACTCGCTATATTCAACATTTTTATTACTGGACTTGTGATGTACTTCACGGGAAAACTGTAAACCAACAACACCATGAATTTAACAAACCGTTCGAAAGTTGTTGCCAAGAAGGAACTAACCTTAATGGAGAGCATGTACTTGCCTGCAATCTTCAAAGGAATGGCAATCACGCTTAGCCACTTATTTAAGCGTAAGGCAACCATTAAATACCCAGAGCAAACCAGAGAGATTGCTCCTGTTTATCGCGGACAACACGTGTTGAAGCGCGACGAAGCAGGTGCTGAACGCTGCACGGCATGCGGACTCTGCGCTGTTGCTTGTCCGGCTGAAGCCATTACCATGGAAGCAGGAGAGCGCGAAAAAGGAGAAGAAAAATTATTCCGTGAAGAGAAATACGCGAAGATCTATGAGATCAATATGCTTCGTTGCATCTTCTGCGGATTGTGTGAAGAAGCTTGTCCGAAAGAAGCCATCTTCCTTACTGATCGCATTGTTCCTAGTTCATTCACTCGCGGAGAAGAAGTGTTTGGAAAAGACAAATTGGTGGAAAGCCTCGAAGAACGTGTTGATGTTACGAAGCGTCAAACACCCGATGTATTGTCTTTCAAACAAGATAAAAAACACGCGCATAACCAAACCTTTCAAGACCGTTTAAAACAATGAGCTTAACTGAAATTGCTTTTTACTTTCTGTCATTCTTGGCCATCTTCAGCGCACTCGCTGTGATCCTAAGCAAGAATCCAGTATACAGCGTTCTCTATTTAATTGTAACGTTCTTCAGCATCGCTGGTCATTACTTTTTAATGAATGCGCAATTCCTTGCAGCCGTTCACATCATTGTATACGCGGGAGCCATTATGGTACTCTTCCTCTACGTAATCATGATGTTGAATTTGAATGAAGAGCAAGAAGAGAAAACTAAAAATTGGGTGAAGATTGCCGCAGTTGTTTCTGCGTGCAGCATCATGCTCATCTTGGTTTCACTCATTTCGAAATCCACATACAACATGGGCAAAGCACCTATGGCGGGCGATGCCGGATTGGTTCAAAACCTAGGAAAAGTATTGTACAAAGACTACCTGTTGCCATTCGAATTGGCTTCAGTGCTGTTCCTAGCAGCAATGGTTGGAGCCGTTTATCTATCTAAAAAAGAAACCTCAAAATCGTAATTATGGAAATCCTTCCGAACATTACCATACAGCATTATTTGTGGCTAAGCACTACCTTATTTGCTCTAGGTGTTTTTGGTGTTCTGCTTCGCAGAAACGCAATTCTTATGTTCATGTGCATTGAGCTTATGCTGAATGCGGTGAACATTGCACTCGTAGCTTTTTCGAAAGTGCACGGCGACACATCAGGACAGGTATTCGTATTCTTCATTATGGTTGTTGCCGCCGCAGAAGTAGCTGTTGGATTGGCCATCTTAATGATGCTTTACCGCAACTTGCGCACGACAGACACTGACGCGTTAAACAACTTGAAGGGATAAACCATGGAAAAATTAATTACTCTCGTACCTCTTTTCCCACTTGTTGGATTTCTTTATCAAGTCTTCTT
>JBEIFO010000398.1:0-1837 GCA_040382375.1 Crocinitomicaceae bacterium | reverse complement strand
ATTGGAAATATCTGAAGACTAAGCTTAAGAAGGAGAACAATCAGTTGGTTAGTATTACTAACCAACTGAAACTTTCCGCTGCTGATGGCAAAATGTATAAAACAGACATGCTCGATAGCGAAGGAGTTTCAGCCCTTGCTAAAACATTTCCTAAAAATGGCGGTCTTCAATTCCTTGATTGGTTCATATACAGCGAGGACAGTTTAGACGGGCAAAGTAAGAAAAAAGCTTATACCCTATTTGAAGGAAATTTAATTCACTCAATCGAAGTTGGAACAACAAAAGGCCTGCAGCAAATTCATGCTTACCTGTTTGGTGGACTTTATGAATTTGCTGGACAAATTAGACAGAAGAATATTTCAAAAGGAGGGTTTCAATTTGCCATGTCGAAATTTTTGGTTGAAAATCTGAAGCAAATTGAATTGATGCCTGAGTCAACCTTTGATGAAATTGTTTCGAAGTATATTGAGATGAACATCGCTCATCCGTTTATGGAAGGTAACGGTCGAAGCGCTCGCGTATGGCTTGATTTAATTCTAAAAAAACGCATTCAAAAATGTATCGATTGGAGTCAAATCGGCAAACGTGATTACATGAATGCCATGGTACTAAGTCCAACCAAGAACCAAGTTTTAAAAACACTTCTTCAAAATGCATTAACCTCGAAGATCCATGATCGTGAAATGTTCATGAAAGGAATTGATTATTCTTACTACTACGAAGAGAATGAGTGAGGCACTGCGTTATTGGAACTTCGTTGTTCCTGCCTCGCAATTGGAAAATCGGAGATTTTATTCCTACTTCGTAATGGAAACTTCGTTGTTCCTAATTCTTAATTCATCCGAAGGAAAGTATATTCTTCTTAATATTACCGAGATAACTCAATATTAAAATCATGAGCCGCCAACACGCCTTCACAGCAAACATAGAATGGACTGGAAACCTGGGGACAGGAACTTCAGCTTATACTGAATATTCGCGCAATCACACGTTGTCTGCTGAAGGGAAGTCGCCCCTCGCTTGCTCTTCTGCGCCGGAGTTTCGAGGCGATGCTACAATTTATAATCCGGAAGATATGTTGTTGTATTCCGTGTCTTCGTGTCACATGTTGTGGTTCTTGCATTGCTGCGCAGATGCAGGAGTGATTGTAACGGCATACACAGATAAACCCCAAGGCACATTGGTTATCGATTCAAACGGAATTGGAAAGTTCACAGAAATAACGCTGCATCCAGTTGCCACTTTTCAAAATCCGGTAGATGAAAATCAACTTTCGGCCTTGCATGAAAAAGCGCACAAGCATTGCTTCATTGCGAATAGTTTGAATTGTCCGGTAGGAATTAAACTATAACTACACTTTCATAGTTATTCGAAAAGAAAAATTTCTCCAATGAAAAAACACCTCAAATTCTTCACCCTTACAATTTGGATCTTATTTTCCAGAAGCTACGACGCGTATTGCACGCACACGCTTACACCAGATCTTTCGAAAGAGGCTAATCCATTGGTAACAGTAGCGGGCGTTTCTTCGTGGTCCGTATTGCTAATTATACTCGGCTGCCTGACGGCTTATGCCCTATTCGCCTTTTACGTCCGTACTTACAAACCCACCAACCTTCTCCCTGAAGAAAAAGGATATTCATTCAATCATTTTGTTGCGTTCTTATTCTTAGGATACAAAGACCAATGGTTCGCCACCTTGTACAAACTTCCTTCATCGTTAAATCGCTTCAACAATTACATGGGTGAGGTGCTTACCAAATGCCTCGCCTTCGCCGGATTGGTTTCAACAATCATGTGGATACTCATTCACAACTCCGAATATTACAGGTCGGTT
>JBEIFO010000397.1:0-1839 GCA_040382375.1 Crocinitomicaceae bacterium | reverse complement strand
CTCCGGCAGCAATAACTTGAACACTGCCCGAACGAGAAGAGCTGTTGTAAGTTCCAGTGCTGCCACAAGCAACAATATCTCCGTTCAATCCAATGTGCACATCGTAAACCTTGAATGTCGTTGGATACGACGCTAGCTGATTCAAATTCGCATCGAATTTCACAACCGCGTTGGTTGAACCCACGTATACATTTCCGCAATCATCTATGGCCAGTCCACTGTTACTTACGACAAAATCACCGAAAGCTGTGGTAGCATTTCCTGCGGGAATATTCGAGGTATTCAAGACTGCTCCAGATGTCAAACTTCTTTTTTGAACTTGCGTTCCATTCTGCGTGTACACAAAACTATCGGTGGCTCGAATGGCCATGATTCCGCTGTTGTTCACACGAAAATCTTCACATTTATAGCCGAGATTATATCCAGAAGATACCTTGTACAACAGGCTGTTGTTGTTTCCACACAAATCGAAATTTTGATGAATGACACCCAGCGTATCTTGGGTTAGCCAAAAATACTTTCCATTCGGATTGGCGGTTATGGAGCGTACTTCTTGAATGGTAGGCGGAAAGCTGAAGGCATTTCCGCTTGCAACGGTTTGAGTATTCAAAACGTTTCCTGTGGCCACATCTATTTCGAAAATAGCTGCTAAGAGATTTGTTGCAAATCCGGTTGTTCCGCCTAAAACCAATTTCGATTGATCGCAATTGAAACTGATGTTCCAAAATTCATCGCTTGAAAATAACCCACCCGGATTGGGATTGTTCCAAACTAAACCTCCAGAAGTATTAACTTTTTGAATAGCCGCTGTTGAACCAGCTGTGATATAAGAATTTCCAAGATTGTCTGTTGCGAAAGTCCCAAGCCAAACGTTAGAAGTGTCGTAAGGGGTGTTGTAGGTCCATTGTAAAAGTCCTGCATTGTTGTACTTCAGCAATTGCATGGGCATTACGCCGCCAATGGCATACACATTTCCAGCTGCATCGGTTTCGCATTCCCACACACAGTCCCAATTCGAAGCAAAGGTTGGAGTTTGCACCCACGGGTCTATGGTTATTGAAACCTTTTCATCGTAGTTTGAAATTTGAAATCCAATTTTGTTGGAAGACTTTTGAATGAAACGAGAGGAAATAAATTTTTTCGATTGTGTTTCGAAGGAATACGGCTCGTGATCAATGATGTCTCCAAATTCGGTTGGAATATGAACAGCTCCGTCGATTAGATTCACATCTTTCGAATAAGTCATTTCAATGCGTTCAGACTTACTTCCATTACGCAACTCGAAAGCGTATTTGATACCGCTTTCCGGATGAACGGTAAAGACGACATCTACTCCCGGCCAAGCGTTTTCTATTCGAAGTTTTTCGTAACACTTTGCACCTTGAATGCCTTTGCAAACACCGTCTGTTTCGATCGAATAATTGCCGTAAAAGGCACATAATTCGGACGGCACATAGTTGCAATTTCCTTCTCCAATATTTACAGTTACAAAATCATTTCGAAAAGAAAACTTCGCATCTTCTCTTTCCGATTCTTTGTATTCCGAAATGGTTTGAATGGATTTTTTCTCGGAATGCTTCTCGTTTTTTTTAACCTCTAAAAACGAATACACCCATCCATGTGGCGTAAAGAAGATTCGAGTACTGCCCCAGTCTGCGGCATAAAGAATTTCTTCTCCAATTACTTTTTCCTCTTTGGAAAACTGACCTTTATTTTCTACAAACACTCGCTCTCGCTCATATTTCCTTTCCCACTTGTTCTGAGCATTGGCTGAAAAAACAAAAGCAAATAATAAGATTGCAGTTTGAAGTATTTTCATACTGCAATATAACTCCTATT
>JBEIFO010000396.1:0-1860 GCA_040382375.1 Crocinitomicaceae bacterium | reverse complement strand
TAGGAACTTCCGGACGTGGACCCACGACGCTCATTTCCCCCAGAAAAACATTTACTAATTGCGGCAGTTCGTCGATCTTGTACTTCCGAATAACATAGCCACTTCGCGTAATGCGGTTGTCTTTCATTCCAACCGTTAATTGTCCTTTTGATTCAGCATTTTTCTTCATAGAACGAAACTTCAACAAGCCGAAATTCTTTCCACCTAAACCCACACGTTGCTGAACAAAAAAAGGAGAACCGAAATCGTCAAAGACAATCCAAAGAGATACAACAATTGCTAAAGGCAACAACACAATGATTAGCGCAAGCGAGAAGCAAATGTCGAACAGTCTCTTCATTCCGATTATTTGATTGCCTTCAGAATGGCATTGGCCACGCGCTCTGCGTCTTCATTCGACAAGTCATAATAAACAGGCAACGAAATTTCGTTCTTGTAGAAATTGAACGCATTCGGGAAATCGTGAATGTCATACCCTTCACTCTTATAAAACGTGAACAACGGTAATGGTTGGAAATGTACGTTTAAAGAAATGCCCTGCTCTGCCACTTCACGAATCACAGCATCGCGCTGATCTTCTGTGAACTTGTTCAAGCGAAGCATATACAAGTGATAATTGGAGTCGGACCATTCCGTTTTGAAGGTTGGAATGATGCAATTCTTATTGGTTGAAAGAATGCGGTTATAGATTTCGCAAATCTCTTTTCTTCTGTCTAAACTTTCTTGAAAGCGCTCCAACTGTACTCTGCCAATGGCCGCATGAATGTCGGTCATGTTGCACTTGTATCCCGCTTCAACAATATCGTAACGCCAGTTGCCCGGTTGCATTTTTGAAATCGCATCTTTCGATTGACCGTGAAGTGACTTCACATAAATCTCTTTTCGTATTTTTTCAGAAATAATTTCATTTTGAAAATTCAACGCAATGGCTCCACCCTCTGCTGTGGTTAGATTTTTTACTGCATGAAAAGAAAATCCTGCAACGTCGGTTTGATTTCCGACACGCTTTCCCTTGTACAACGAGCCAAATGAATGTGCTGCATCTGAAACAACCAACGGTCGTCCAAATTTTTCTTGCGGCTTACTCTTCGGTTTCCATTCGAATCGCTCTGTAAAGCTCTTCGACAATTCCATGTAAGTATCGTAATCAACAGGCAGGCCACCAACATCTACGGGCATAATGGCCTTGGTTCTTTCGGTCATTGCCGCAGCCACTTTCTCAATATCCATGTGTGCCGAATTCGGCGCACAATCGACCATGACAGGTTTCGCGCCGAGGTGAACAACCACGTTAGCTGTTGCAGCGTAGGTGTATGCCGGAACAATTACTTCGTCGCCCGGACCAATTCCAAACCAATACAACACCATTTCCACCGCGTTGGTCCACGAGTTCAAACATAACACGGGACCCGAATCGCAGTACTCTTTGATATCGTTTTCAAAAGCACGTGTCTGCGGACCTGTTGTAATCCAACCTGAGCGAAGCACTGCCGTTACCGCCTCGATTGTCTTTTCGTCGATTCTCGGTGGTGAAAAAGGAATGGGTTTCATATGTAGCAAATTTAAGGGATAGACCTCCGCTTTTAATACCTTTACTGAATTAAACAATTTGAACGAAATAACTGTTCTTCTCACATGACATTTGAAATATCCCAACTACTCCTTTCGCGCAAATTAATTGTACTTCTTTTAATGGCTTTTCTTTCTTCATCCACTGTCTTTGCTCAACCTCAGACTGGAGGAAGACCGGGAGGAACAGGAGGAAGCGGAGGAGGACAACCGGGAAGGCCAGCGGCGAAAGGACGAGTATACGGAAAGTTGTTCGACGCAAGAACAAACAAGCCTTTGGAATTTGTGGTG
>JBEIFO010000395.1:0-1861 GCA_040382375.1 Crocinitomicaceae bacterium | reverse complement strand
GCAATATCCTCCTATTGAAATTCGAATTCTAAAAAACGCTCACGATAGATTCTTAATACTTGATGAAGATGAGTTGTATCATCTTGGTGCCTCACTGAAAGATTTAGGGAAACGATGGTTTGCTTTTTCCCGCATGGATGGATTTATAAATGAGGTTCTTAATCATCTTCGCTGAATGGCCCTCCTTTTTGAAGCGAAATTAAACTTGGAGCATTTTCCCCCAGCTTCACTGGGGGCATTACCCATGTCGCTCGCAGAGCGAGCTCTTAGCAACGCAGTTCCTCGGTTTGTAGAAAAGAGAAAATTGAAGAAATTTAGATTGAAAAAAATGAATATTGGGTTAATTTTACTAAAATGGATTATAATCCGCCAATTGCATTAATATGAAACAGGGGTCAACAATATTAATTATTTTGACTGTTGCCTTGGTTTTTGTTGGCTGCAAAAGAGAGCCTATCTATGCTAATGGCAAGAGTTCATCTTCCAACATTACATCCATTCCAAGTAAAATACTTTCACTGCAAACTATTGGTTTTGCTGATACAACTTTAGCAGTCATTTACGGAAAAACTTTCGGAAAAGACAGCATTGATTCTAGGGTAACCATTGATACACTATTTTGCACCAGCATTGAATTTATTGATTTAGAAAAGCGAGATACTATTATAGCTGTTTCTGATATTCATGGAAAGTATCAAAAGTACCTACGTCCCAGTAACTACGATATTATCTTCAGTTATGTTGGCTTTGGTTTACTGAAAATTGAGAATGTTGCTTTCAAACGATCAGAGATAAAAGAGCTCGATGTTTTGCTTGGACATTATTCAATCTTGATCGACTGAACTAAAAGGATTATTCTTTCAAGCTCAGACACAATTAAAGCATTTTCCTCCACTTTTTAAATGGACATACTTCGCGAAAGTCAACGAATTTGTTATTTACGCAATTCCATTTACGAAGTTGGAGAAAAAACTCCGGTTTTCCAATTACGAAGTTCCAACAACAAAGTTCCTCAGTACCCCGGATAGCAGTGGAAAGCCTTTTTGCGAAGCGAAAAGCTTGGAACGAATAGCCGGAAAAGGTTCAGAAAAAAAATTACTTTGTAAATCTTTCGATCACCGGAGGAGTGACACCGGTTGATGAGAAACCGCCGTCGTGGAAGAGGTTCTGCATGGTTACGTAGCGCGTTAAGTCGCTGAATAACGAGATGCAATAGTCTGCGCACGCCAACGCATCTGCATTTCCAAGCGGAGACATTTCTTCGGCGAAACTAATGAAGCCGTCGAATCCTTTTACACCTGATCCAGCAGTTGTCACTGTTGGAGATTGAGAAATGGTGTTGATACGCACTTTCTTCGCGGTACCGTAGTGGTAACCGAAGCTACGCGCAATGCTTTCCAACAACGCCTTCGCGTCTGCCATGTCTGAATAATCTGGGAACGTGCGCTGTGCAGCAATGTAGCTTAAGGCAACCACACTTCCCCAATCGCTAATGGCGTCTTTCTTATAAGCAGTGGCCAACATTTTGTGAAGCGACATAGCGCTAACATCTAATGATTGCTTGTACCACTCGTAGTTCAAATCTGTGTAATGTCTGCCTTTACGCACGTTTGGCGACATACCAATGCTGTGTAAAACGAAGTCTACTTTTCCACCGAAGTGTTCCATAGACTTATCGAATAAGTTCTCTAAATCTGCTTCGTTCGTTGCATCTGCTGCAAAAATTGGAGCGTTAATCTTTTCAGCCAAACCGTTGATTTCACCCATGCGCATGGCAATAGGAGCATTGGTTAAAACAATTTCAGCACCTTCTTCAGCAGCACGCTCGGCCACTTTCCATGCGATACTCATGTTATTCAAT
>JBEIFO010000394.1:0-1868 GCA_040382375.1 Crocinitomicaceae bacterium | reverse complement strand
GTTGAAGGAAGAAGCTACCAATCCTGCCGTTCCTGCGGCGAGCTCCACAATCCCCAAAGGGCCGTCGTCTCGAAAAAACTTTATGGCGTCAGTTGAACCAGCTTCACCCAGTTTGAGAAAATATCCCGTTGCATTCGATCCTGAAGTTGAATTAGAAAAGGAGAGGTCAGAACCATTCGCAACCAAATAGATTCTCGAGTGATTGTTGTCGCTACTTGAAAACGTTTGTTTCACGGTAAGGCGCCATTCTTTGTTGTCAATGGACGAGTTATTTGTTTGTGCGGAAAGATAGCTCTGTCCACCGGATATGTTGAACACCTGCAATTCTTGACTGGCGTTCACGATGAATACATCAGTGGAGCCGCCCCAGGTGGGATTCATGTTGAAGTTTCCATCACTGAAATTATCGTTGATTTGTGCGGGCACAGGAGAGCACGAAGAAAGTGCAAATGCCAATGGAAGTAATTTTTTGTAGTGCATGTTAAATCTTTTGTAATTATTCTTTCGAAACTAAAATGCACAAGTAGTAATTTCGTGAAAAAGATATGTATGCGAATTGCAGTTGTAGGTGCTACCGGATTGGTTGGAAAAAAGATGCTTCAAATTCTTGAAGAACGTAAATTTCCTTACGATGAAATCATTCCAGTTGCGTCGGAAAAGAGTGTGGGACAGATAGTCTCTTGTTGTGGAAAAGAGTGGTCGGTTGTTTCTCTAGCCACTGCGGTTGCTGCTTCTCCGGATATTGCCTTGTTTTCAGCTGGAGGAGAAACAAGTTTGGAATGGGCACCGAAATTTGCGGAAACGGGATGTGTTGTTATAGACAACAGCAGTGCGTGGCGAATGACTGAAGGAGTGCCCTTGGTGGTTCCGGAAATTAATGCACACAGCATAAATGCGCATAACAAGATTATCGCAAATCCGAACTGCAGCACCATTCAAATGGTTATGGTGTTAAAGCCGCTTCATGACTTATACAAGATCAAACGAGTAGTTGTTTCAACTTACCAAAGCGTGACTGGAACAGGGAAAGTGGCTGTAGATCAATTGATGAACGAGCGTATTGGAAAAGACGGAGAGAAGGCTTATGCGCACACCATAGATATGAACCTTATTCCTCAGATCGATGTATTCCAATCGAACGGGTACACGAAGGAAGAGATGAAGATGATTCTTGAGACTAAGAAAATTATGGAAGACGATTCAATTGCTGTTACCGCTACAGCAGTGCGTGTTCCGGTAATGGGTGGACATTCAGAATCGGTGAACATTGAATTCGAAAATGCTCCAGATATTACAAAAGTGAAAGAGGTGCTTAGTGCCTTTCCAGGAATTGAGGTTGTAGATAATATTGAACAAAAACTTTATCCGATGCCTCTCATCCACGCTGCGGAAAGTGATAGCGTTTTTGTTGGACGCATTCGCCTCGACGAGTCTCAAGCCAATACGTTGAATTGCTGGATAGTTAGCGATAATCTTCGCAAAGGCGCTGCCACCAATGCAGTTCAAATAGCAGAATACTTGGTAGCGAACAAATTGGTTTAACCTTCCATTTCAACACTAACGCTTTCCACTTGGTGACCCATTGGCGCGTTAATCTTCGTCAAACGAATTCCAACCGAATGAGCGTTCGGGAAACGAAGTTTCATTGCCGTGTGCATGCGAACCAAAACTGTTTCAATCAACTTGGCTCTTACTTTCATTTCAGCGTAAACCAATTCTTTTACTGCAACGTAGTCTATCGTTTTTTCTAAATCATCGGTTTCAGCCGACACTTCGAAAGCGCCTTCAATCCACACATCTACGCGATAATCTCCGCCAATGATTTCCTCTTCTTTCCAGCATCCGTGGTGAGCACGAACCTGAATATT
>JBEIFO010000393.1:0-1877 GCA_040382375.1 Crocinitomicaceae bacterium | reverse complement strand
TGTTGAGAGTTTTAGATCTCCCTTATAAGCCTCATAAAACTGCTTCATTCTCCAAATATTCTTGTCCGAGAATCCCTTTAAATTCGGCTCAATTTTCTTAATGTAATTGGCTAATTCCGTCACAATAGAATCACCCCATTCAGCACTATTCATTTTATTGGAAATATTTTCTCCTATTAGCCAATAGAGATTTATCAATTCTGTATTAACGGCTCTGATCGCCTTCGATCTCGATTGCTCTATGAGTTTTATAATTTCTGTAAAGCGATTATCCATTGTACTTTTTTTTGCAAAGTTCAATAGGGTATTTGGCATAAATACTAATTTTTATATGCAGGTTATATGCTGTTTATTCAACCGCGAAGCGGATAACGGCGAAGCCGATGACACTTTGTGATGACAATCTAAGATTGATGACCACTGCGTGGATGACACATTTCATGTGATGACAATCTACGATTGATGACGAACAAGTTCGATGACCTTCTTCGAATGATGACTTGTTATTTATTCTGCAATCGAGACTAGCTCTGATGTCAAGAGTGATTTCTGGGTTTTTATGGCATAAGCAAATCTTGAGATCTGAATCTTTAGGGTTTAATTTCATTAAAAATTTTGGCGAAATAGTAAATAATTATTTACTTTTGTTTTGCCGAATAAAACAAATGCAATGAAATGCTCTGAATTATTGAGGCTATTGAAAAAAGCTGGTTGGATGGAAATCTCTCAAAAGGGGTCGCACATCAAAATGAAGCACGATTCTATTTCAGATACCATCATTTTCCCTAATCATGGTAGTCAAGAATTAGGAAAAGGACTTGAATTAAAAATTAAGAAAATAGCAAGATTATGAAATCCTCAAAACCCATCTTTCACATTGAAAAAACAAGAACAGGATTTTCAGCTTATTCCAATGAAATTCCAGTTTTCACAACAGGTAAATCAATTCCTAAATTGTTGAGTAATCTCGATGAAGCCATTGAACTATACTTCGAAGATCAGCCGCGAAAAAAGATACTCTACCATATTCAATTCACTGACTTCTTCCTTCAATACCGCATACTCAACGCGAAAATTCTTGCCGAACGCATTGGCCTTCATCCAACACTACTCTCTCAATACATTAGAGGTATCAAACCTCTTTCAGCCGACCAAGGACTTCGAATTATTGCGGGGATTCAACAAGTAGGGAAGGAGTTGAGTTCGTTGTCTTTTGTGGCGTAGTGCCACAATTGCCTCAAGGCAAGAATGTCCTGCGGACGAATGTTTTTTGAAAAGGTAAGAGAAGTTAAGAAAGGGTAAGAAAAGGGAAGTTACAACAACGTAGTTCCAATTATGAAATAGGTATTACGAAGTAGGAATAAAACCAGAGGTTTTCCAATTACGCAGTTCCAATTACACAGTAGGAATAAAATCTTCGATTTTCCAATTACGTAGTTCCCGTAACTTCGTTCCGCATTGAACTTTTCAATGAACGTGATGTTATCTATAAAATTCCTTTTGCATGCAAAAGTCTGGTTATGTTTTTAAGCCGTTTGAAGAACCCAATCTTTCTCCGTTCGAGAGACTGTTCGATGTGTTCAGTGAACTCATTACGCATACCTCCGGAGATGTAGATGAGGCGCTTGAATGGTTGCGAGAAATAGATAAGGAATATACCCTCACAACAGATGAATACACCATGGAAGATTTCGTGGAAGACCTGAAGAAGAAGGGATATTTGAAGGAAGAAATTTTACCTGACGGACAAGGACAGATGGCCATTACAGCCAAGACGGAACGTGTGCTTCGGAAAAATGCCATTGATCAAATCTTCGGGAAGATTCTGAAGAGCTGTGCAGGAAATCACAAGAGCAAAAAAAGCGGACAAGGCGATG
>JBEIFO010000392.1:0-1894 GCA_040382375.1 Crocinitomicaceae bacterium | reverse complement strand
CGTTCCAGTAATAAAAGGAGCGAAACCAGAAACCTATCACTTCTCAATATTTGATCGTTGGGGAACTTTGGTTTTCGAGTCGTTTGAAATTGGAGAGCCTTGGATTGGTGACGTTCGCGATGGAAACGCATTTGCTGCCAACGGAACGTATATCTGGCGACTAGAGGTACAACCTCTGGAAGACAGGAGTCTGAAGTTATACACCGGATTCGTAACGGTATTAAGATAAATTTAAGAGCCTCAGGCAACTTTCTGAAACCAATTGTTATCAATCAAACGATGAAGTATGAGCGATAGCGAATTGGTTTCAGAATGTCTCAAGGGAAAGTCGTCCGCACAAAGGACCCTCTTTCAATTGTATTCTGGAAAAATGTTCGCGGTCTGTCTGCGATACATGGGCAACACCATGGAAGCAGAGGAAGTATTGCAAGAAAGCTTCATTAAAGTTTTTGAAAAGCTAAAGCAATGGAAGGGCGACGGTCCTTTAGGCGGGTGGATTAGAACCATTGTTGTGAATACGTCGTTAACGCGAATTAAAAACAACAAGAAGTTTCGACTCGATAAGAACATTGATGATGCGATATCTCTTTCCGACAATGGAGAAGATCAATTGGAAGCCCTACAGGCAGCCGATCTGATGAAGTTAATTGCGCAAATGCCCGATGGGTATAAGACGGTATTTAACTTGTTTGTTGTGGAAGGATACGGACACAAAGAAATTGCCGACCTATTGGGAATTTCCGAAAGCACCTCAAAAACACAATTTTTAAAAGGTAAAAACTGGTTAGTGAAAAGAATCAATGAGCAATAAGTGGAACAATATCATTCGTGAAAAGCTAGAATCCCATGAGGTTCCAGCAGATCACTTGTGGAATAACATTTCACAAAATATTCCTCAATCGTCTTCTTCTTTTTGGAAGCCTTGGATGACCACTGCTGCCATAGCAACTGCAGCAATTGCAACTTCCGCAATCATTTATTTCAACTCGCCGAAATCGCTTCAACCCGTTGCCCAGTCTACAGAGCAGAAGAGCGAAGAAGCGAAAATAGATACTACATTAAACAGCGGAAAGCCTGTTGAAAGTTCTGCTTCAGAAGTTATTCCTCAGATCATATTTGGAGGTATTCCTGACGACATCATATTGGATTATGTTTGGGAATTTCCTGACCCGGATTCGACTAAGGCAGCTGAAGCCTCAATAAAGAAGAATTCAGAGATTGTTGCAATTATTGATGAGCCTTCCATTTCAAACCCTTCGGAAAACAGACATGTAACGGTTCTTGCAGAAAAAGAAGAACTAACCAATTCATTCACCGCGGTTGTTTCGAATGCCGAGAGTCTGAGGTATTTCTTCTTTGGAGCTGCTGAAAATGCTGACTCGTACGTATGGAATTTCGGCGATGGTTTCGACGGACAAGGACAGTCTATTGCACACGAATTCACGGATGAAGGAACCTACACAGTGAAATATTTGGTTTCAAGAGGTGAAGAAGTATTGGTTGAAGAAAAAACCATTGAGGTCTATCGTCCTGCTAAACTTTCTCCAGTTACCGCATTCGCACCTGGATTTGATGGTAAGAACGATGTGTTCGATGTGTTGTATAACGCCCGCAACGTAAGCGAAGCTGTCAATTTTGAAATCACAGATGCCAACGGTAGAAAAGTTTATCAATCAGGTGGTCAATCGGTTTGGGATGGAAAAAATTCCAATGCGGAATTATGTCAGCCGGGATATTACTATTGGCTCATCGAATTCAAAGACCGTCAAGGCAACTTGAAATCTCAAACAGGCTCTATTCGCATATTCGCCGAATAAAAGACTTATAAACATACGCCTTCGTTCTCAATTCTTCTTCGCATTTTTGGGGAATGGCAAAGACTAAAACTTCTTTT
>JBEIFO010000391.1:0-1910 GCA_040382375.1 Crocinitomicaceae bacterium | reverse complement strand
AGCTTCTTGCGGTAAGTATGAAGATGGTCCAGATTTTACTTTGCGTTCAAAGAAAGCTAGAATTGCGGGTTCGTGGACATTGGAAAAGTTTATTGAAGATGGCGTTGATTTGACATCACAAGTCACAGCTTCTGGTTATTCTATATCATTTGATTTTACCAAGGATGGTTCTTATTCAGAGGCAGAGTATGTTTCTGGCCAACCTGTCGGAACAAATTCGGGCACTTGGAAACTAAGTCTGAACAAAGAGAATCTTGTGGTAACCTATTTAGGTGGTACGGTTACGGCTTATAAAATTCTTCGATTAACGAATTCCGAGCTTTGGCTGCAAGAGACTTACGGCGGTAATATTACTGAAATTCATTTAAAAGCTGAATAGCTTTTTTATTTCTGCTTTTTGACAAACGCTGCGCGTGAAAGCGGAACATACGACTCCTTTTCACCCAATTGAACTTGTTTATCTCCCTCAATTATTCTGTGCGAGTAATGCGCCAATTGTCCTGTTTCAACACAGATAGCATGAACCTTCGTCACGTATTCCGCAATGGCCAATAAATGCGGCATAGGCCCGAAGGGCTTGCCCGTGTAATCCATGTCTAATCCCGCAACAATAACTCGAACACCCATATTCGCCAATTGATTGCACACTTCCGGAAGTCCATCGTCGAAGAATTGTGCTTCGTCAATTCCAATCACTTCTGCTGTCGAAGCAAGCAATAAAATTTGAGAAGAATGTTCAACAGGTGTAGAGCGAATTGTTGTTCCTACATGACTCACCACTTCTTCTTCGCTGTAGCGAACATCCAATTTCGGTTTGAAAATTTCAACGTTCATCTTCGCGAATTCCGCGCGTTTTAAACGACGAATCAACTCTTCTGTTTTACCAGAAAACATAGACCCGCAAACGACTTCAATCCAGCCGGCGCTTCTTCCTCTATTTACGGTGTTTTCTAAAAACATGGAGTTCAAAGATACTGTTCTACGAAAGATTCTGCGAAAGATTCTACGAAAGATTCTGCGAAAGAAGCTTCGCTAGTTAAAATCTTGCCACCGGCATCTTGTCCCACATCTTTTGAAAAATCTTGCTTGCATCTTGCCTTCGGCATCTTGTGCAACATCTAACCCTCAGGTTCGAATCTCTGATCTAGACTTCTTCCTATTAATCGTCAACGCATATTGAATCATAAACCCTCTCGGAGCCTCTGGCTTCGCAGGACGAATGGTTACGAAGGCGTTGGTGATGTTCGTTATTTGAAGAGTGAAGCGATGACCGTTCTTGATGTATCCACCACGAATATCAATAATCGCTGAAGGTCCGCTGAAGTCTTTTCTGAATTGCGCTAAACCGGGAACAAACAATTCGAAAATGGAATCTACTTTTTCCATGTAACTATAAACCCGAATTCCTGCTCCAATGGTGAATCCTTCCGGCGATTGCGCATCAATGTTGAACTTACCCATGTGGCGGTAACGATACTTCAAGATTGGTGTTCCTGCGCCGCGTTCGTCGGTTGCGAAAGATTGAATGGCATATTTAACATAAGGTGCGAATGATTTTAATTCCGGAAAAGTGTTCATGTCAATCGGACAGATATACGTGTATCCTCCGTTTAAATTCACCTTCCAATCTCCAATGTAACTGTCACCATTCAATGCAAGTTCAACCCCACCGATTTGCGCATCGGTAATGTTTATACTCTTGAATCCAAATCCGAAAAGCGGATCAGAAGGAGCGCCCCACTGATCAAACGAAAACTCCAATAAGTTTTTATATCGAGTGAGGAAGAAAGCAGCGTCGGCAGATGCATCCCATTCACCAATTTTTATTTTTTGCTTCACGCCAATTTCAGCGCCCCAGCCTTGTTCTGGAAGTAGATTAGGGTTAGGATAAACGCGAATAATGTCGAGGT
>JBEIFO010000390.1:0-1929 GCA_040382375.1 Crocinitomicaceae bacterium | reverse complement strand
TGAATAATTCTTGTATCATCATTGAATATGGAAAGGTCAATGCCATTGGGAACAACCGTAATGGGGACACGTACACCCGTCTGCCGGTGCAATTCTTTTTCTTCCTCGGTCGCGCGAATAATTTCTTTCGGAAGAATAGTCGGAGATCCTTTTGAAGACAAGAACGTGTTCACTCCAATAATAGGGAATTCACCTGTGTGCTTCAATGTCTCGTAGTACAAACTTTCTTCTTGAATCTTTCCGCGTTGATACATGGTCTCCATGGCTCCAAGAACTCCGCCACGCTCTGTGATTCTGTCAAACTCTGTCAATACGGCCTCTTCAACCAGTTCAGTAAGTTCTTCCGTAATGAACGAACCTTGCATTGGATTTTCGTTTTTCGCTAAGCCCAATTCGCGGTTAATGATTAACTGAATGGCCATAGCGCGACGAACACTTTCTTCGGTCGGAGTGGTTATAGCTTCGTCGTAAGCGTTTGTATGTAAACTGTTGCAATTGTCGTAGATAGCATACAAAGCTTGAAGCGTAGTGCGAATATCATTGAAGTCAATTTCTTGCGCGTGCAAACTTCTTCCGGAAGTTTGAATGTGGTATTTCAACATCTGCGCGCGAGCATTCGCTCCGTATTTCTTTGCCATGGCTTTCGCCCAAATGCGACGCGCCACTCTTCCGATTACGGCATACTCCGGATCAATTCCGTTACTGAAGAAGAACGAAAGGTTCGGACCAAATTCGTTAATGTCCATGCCTCTGCTGAGGTAGTATTCAACATAGGTAAATCCATTGGCTAACGTGAAGGCCAATTGCGTAATCGGATTCGCACCCGCTTCTGCAATATGGTAACCAGAGATAGAGACACTATAGAAATTTCTTACTTTATGTTGAATGAAGTACGACTGTACGTCGCCCATTAAACGCAACGCAAACTCCGTAGAGAAGATGCACGTGTTTTGCGCTTGGTCTTCTTTCAAGATGTCTGCTTGAACCGTTCCGCGCACGACGCTTAAGGTTTCAATTTTAATTTTTTCGTAAACGGAAGCTTCTAAAACTTCGTCTCCTGTGCAACCGAGAAGCATTAATCCAAGTCCGCTGTTTCCTTCCGGAAGTGGGCCTTGGTAGGTAGGACGCGTCAAACCTTTTGCCTCCCATTTCGCTTTCAGAACCGCTTCAACCTTCCCTTCTAACTTGTTTTCACGAATGTATTTTTCGCATGCTTGATCAATGGCTGCATTCATGAAGAAGGCGAGGAGCATAGGCGCCGGACCGTTGATGGTCATAGACACCGAAGTCTTCGGGTCAGACAAATCGAATCCACTGTAAAGTTTCTTCGCATCGTCGAGGCAGCAGATGCTAACCCCCGAGTTACCTACTTTACCGAAAATATCAGGACGATATCCAGGATCGTTTCCATAAAGAGTAACACTGTCAAACGCAGTAGACAAGCGCTTTGCAGGCATGCCCAAGCTTACGTAGTGGAAGCGACGGTTTGTTCTTTCCGGTCCGCCTTCACCCGCGAACATGCGCGTTGGATCTTCGCCTTCGCGTTTGAAAGGGAAGAGACCTGCCGTGTATGGAAATTCTCCAGGAACATTTTCTTGAAGTGACCATTTCACAATGTCTCCCCACGATTTGTATTTCGGAAGAGCCACTTTCGGAATGCGTGAATGTGAAAGCGATTTCGTAGACGCTTCCATTTGAATTTCTTTGTCTCGCACTTTGAAGGTGAAAAACTCTCCGCTGTAAGAAGCTTTCTTCGCTTCCCAATTTTGAAGGAGGTTCCACAAGTGGGGATCGAAATCCATTTTAATACGATCGAATGAAGCTTCCAAATGTTTAATGGAAATTTCATTGTTCTCGTTGGTCTCTCCTTCGCGAAGCGCGGTGAGCGCGATGTTCAGTCCGTATAGTTTTTCAGCGATCTCTGATTGC
>JBEIFO010000389.1:0-1931 GCA_040382375.1 Crocinitomicaceae bacterium | reverse complement strand
TCGTGCTTCGCACATTCTTCCCTAAGAAAAAACACGTTGTATATTTGGAGGATGGTCTTCAGCTCCGCCATCTTCCTAACCATCTTCCTCCCAGCCTTCCTGCTGCTGTATTGGATATGTCCGAAGAAATTCAAGAATGCCTTCTTGTTGCTGTCGAGCGTGTTCTTCTACGCATGGGGTGCGCCGAAATTTATTTTTGTTATAATAGGAACCACCCTCATCGATTTTTTCTTGGTGGGAAGAATGGATCGAAGCAAAAACGAAACAGAACGAAAACTCATCTTGATCTTTTCTGTCGTGATGAACTTGGGACTGCTGGTCTACTTCAAATACATGAACTTCTTCATAGAGAATGTGAATGTGGCCATGAAGGGAATGGGGTTGGAAAGCAGCATTCCGTGGACGAAGTTGGTACTTCCAATAGGAATTTCGTTTTATACGTTTGAGACGCTAACCTACGTAGTGGATGTGTTCAGAAGGGTGCACAAACCGCTGAAGAATTTCTGGGACTATCAATTGTACATCATTCTTTTTCCAAAATTGATAGCCGGTCCCATCATTCGGTATCACGACATTGCCGATCAGATCACAGATCGCTCAGCACGTGACAACAGTACCGAACGTTTGTTCGGTTTTTATCGCTTTTGCATTGGGCTGGGAAAGAAGGTGCTCATTGCAAATACCTTCGCGGCTTTCGCCGACAGCGTGTATGGCAATGCTGAAACAGGTTTGGGTGCGCTTGACCCGAATACACTGGCCGCAGGAACCGCTTGGCTGGCGGCGATTTCCTACACCCTTCAGATTTATTTCGACTTCAGTGGATACTCAGACATGGCCATTGGTATTGGACGCATGATCGGTTTCAAATTCCCAGAGAATTTCAACAATCCGTATATCTCGCAAAGCATCACAGAGTTTTGGCGTCGTTGGCACATGACCTTGGGAAGCTGGATGCGCAATTACCTCTACATTCCATTGGGTGGAAACAAGGTGAGCAAAGGACGTTTGTATTTCAATCTATGGTTGGTGTTTTTACTTTCCGGATTGTGGCACGGCGCTTCGTGGAATTACATCATTTGGGGCGCATGGCACGGGTTGTTCCTCGTCCTGGAGCGCGCATTTTTAATCAAAGCCATGAGTTCAATAGGGAAGATTACGCGCGTGGCCGTTACGTTTGTGGTGGTGGTCATCGGATGGATATTCTTCCGGGTTGAAGATCTCGCTTCGGCATGGGGATACACCGCTGCGCTCTTCGGAGGAAACGGAAGAAGTGTGAGTATGCCTATAGACATGGAGTGGATCGTGCTTGGCGCTCTGGCTTTTGTCTTTTCCTTTTTCCTTCTACTTCCAAAAACACAAAAAATTCAGGATGCTGTTTTCGGAGAGCGCGATTTAAAAAACGTTGGACACGTGGTAATGACGTGCATTGCCGCAGTGCTTTTCATCTTGTCATTGAGTTACGTCACGGCCAGTGGGTTTAATCCGTTTATTTATTTTCGCTTCTAATGAAGAGTAATAAACTGCATACCTTTTTGTTCGCTTTGGTCATTGCGGCTTTGTTTCTCCCCATGATTCAAATGGTGAAACCGTTTGTTGAAGTGGGTCCACTTTTCGGTTCCATTGTCCCTACTGCAAAAGATTCGCTCACGCTGGAAGCGTGGTTCGACGGCACCTACCAAGAGAATCGAAACAATTACATCAACGAGCAATTCGGTTTTCGAAACACTGCTGTTCGTTTGCACAATCAGATTGCTTTTTCACTTTTCAGAAAGGCGAAAGCCAACGGGGTTATTATTGGTAAGGAAGATTATTTATACGAGATTAAATACATAAACGCCTATCGAGGTGCGGAAGAGATTAATCAGTCTGAACTCGATTCTAATTTATTTATGTTGAAGGCCATTCAATCGAAGTTGAAGGAAAGAGGAATT
>JBEIFO010000388.1:0-1935 GCA_040382375.1 Crocinitomicaceae bacterium | reverse complement strand
ATCATATAAACATATCCCGCATTCATGGCGTTAATTCCCGCATAGTATATCCACAAGGCGGAAAGCCAAGCCAGTCCTCGAAACAAAAACACCCAACGGAAATGAAAAATCGAGAAAAAGGAAACCACCAAATGAAAAATGAAAACCGGCTTGAACCAACTCAAATTGTACATCAACGCATAAACCAAATTGTTCAACCGAGAATCCCCCGCACCGTAACGGATACAAACGCTGTCCTCCCCATAGATTAACCATATCGATTCCCAATTCCAGAAGGCAAAGAAAATAAACCACGCATACACTAAACTCACGAAAGTGCGCTCGTTCCAAGAGGAAGAATAAGGGACAAATAACCCTTCAACATATTGTTCGACGCGCTTCTTCATTTGTCTATTTCAACCAATATTTTACTGAATTCAAACACATCGTTCTTCTGTTCGCCGTTCAGCGGATGAAAATGATAGACCAAGCGAACCTGCATGGAATCGATATAGGTATGTGAATGGGTAAGCTTGCGCTTGGCGCGTTCAAGGCGTTGACAGAAATATACGGATCTTCCGTAATCGGTGGATTGTTCAATACGCTCAAGCTGACGAACTCCGTCCTTCCAATATAAATTATTGACGATTTGATTATTCAAATTCGCGGTTGAAAACTCCTCGAACTGACGAAGTTTGCTATCTACAGCGTATTCATAGCGATTTCCAATTTCCTGAAACGCAGTCCAATTGCCGCCTTCGCGGTAACGAACTTCAATAAAATCATCGAATTCTGCCATGGGCACAAACAGGCTATACCCCTGATGAAAAAAGGGAAATCCGTATCTATTAGCGACCGATTCAACCAAAGGAATATCGTAATGCCTTCGAAAGGCGTAGAGCGCACTCAACGAAAAATGCAATCCGAGTATGAAAAACGCCGTGCCGACAAGAATATATTTCGTTGATTTTTTCATGCGTCCGCAAGTTAGAAAGAACCGAAAAGCGAACTACATTTGAAATGAAAATAAAGCATATGAAAAATATTATTTCATTTAGTGAAAAGACGTGGGTTGAAGGTGCTGAAAATACTGAGTTTCCGATACAAAACCTCCCTTTCGGAATATTCTCTACAGGAAGAGGAGATCATCGCGTTGGAGTGGCCATTGGAAACTATGTTTTAGATATTTATCGCGTTTTCCAACAGAATCACATTTCTGCTTTGCCCTTCGGGTCTGAAGAATATCGTACCCATTCGTTGAATAAAATGATGAAGCATGGCAAGAAGGCTTGCTCTGCATTACGCATGAGATTGGCCGATTTGCTCAACAACAATCAAGACGCTGTTGTAAAAGATGAAATTCGTTCATGCCTCATTAAAATGAGCGAAGTGCAAATGCACCTTCCCATTGAAATTGGAGATTACACAGATTTTTACAGCAGCATGGATCACGCTCGTAACGTTGGAACCATGTTCCGCGATCCAGAGAAAGCATTGCTTCCAAACTGGAAACACTTGCCTGTCGGTTATCACGGAAGAGCTTCAAGCATTGTAGTAGATGGAACAGCAGTGACTCGTCCTTGCGGACAAGTAAACGCCTCCGATGAAACACAGCCAACTTATGGTCCAACGAAACAACTCGATTTCGAATTGGAAATGGCATTCGTGACATTCGATGGTAAACCAATGGGAGAGCGCATTTCAACGCAAGAGGCAGACGATTATATTTTCGGATTAATGCTCTTCAACGACTGGAGCGCACGCGACATTCAACGTTGGGAGTATGTGCCACTCGGTCCTTTCCTTGCGAAGAACTTCGCTTCAACGGTTTCTCCTTGGATCGTTACTCTCGATGCATTAGAACCTTTCAGAACCCTAGGCCCATTGCAGGAACCAGAGGTTCTTCCATATTTACAATACAACGGAATTAAGAACATCAACATCAATCTTCAAGTT
>JBEIFO010000387.1:0-1939 GCA_040382375.1 Crocinitomicaceae bacterium | reverse complement strand
GAATATTCCTCCATTTGCGCAACAAACTTGTCTACTGAATTTTGAAGCAACTGATAAAAAACGAAGGCAATAATTCCAACCACCAATCCGCCTGCTGAAGAAACCATCTTCTGATAAAGACCTTCAGATATAACTCCGATACTAATGTCTGCTGTGGTCGAAATATCGAAGAAGATTGTAATAACCCCCGCAATGGTTCCTATGAATCCCAACAGCGGCGCTACTCCCGCAACAATAGACAACACGTTCAATCTTCTTTCCAAATAAGCCACTTCTACATTGGCAGCTTGATCCATTAACTTCTCTTGCTCGTCGCCAGAGATTTCGGTAAGCGCTGCATATTGAAAAATACGCGACCAAGCCGCGTTGTCTTCTTCACACAAACGCGCAGCTTCTGTGTTGTTTCCAACCTTCAACGCCGCTAAAAAACTTTCGAAATTGTTCTTCTTCCCAACACCTTGCTTTCCTAAAAAAAGATAGCGTTCAATCACAATCACAATCGTTAAAATAGAGAGAAGCAAAAGTGGAATCATTACCCATCCTCCTTTGAAGATAAGTCCAATTAAATCCAACGATTTCTCATAGGTTGCTCCTTCCGGTGCGGTTTGCAAATAGATCATCTTAAACTAATTTTTTTAATGCAATTTCAAACGCGTGCTTCGAAACGAATTGTTCTTCGCTTCCTTGCTGATGAACATTCTTCAATGCCTCACCAATAATTTTCGAAGTGTCAGAGAAGATTCCTTCATCAGACAAATCAACCTCTGAATCGCTCATCAAATAAGCGAATACTCTTGCCATTCCGCAGTTTGCAATGAAGTCAGGAACAACACTGAAATGTGCATCGCACCACTCTGAAATAGGTCCGTAAAAGATTTGTTGATCAGCAAACGGAACATTCGCGCCGCAAGCAATAACCGAAACACCAGCCTTGTGCATGCGCTCTGCTTGTTCTTGACTCACCAAGCGCGAAGCCGCACATGGAAGAAATACATCGGCTTGAAGATCCCAAACTTTCGCATTAATTTCTTCGAACGAAAGCATTCCTTCTGCAACCAACGTATTGTTCACACGATTCAAAAACAACGTGCGGATTTCTTCAAATGAATATCCGTTCTCGTTGATTAATCCGCCGTTTCTATCAATGATGCCAACAACAGATGCACCCGCTTGACTCATGTAAAAAGCAGCAGCAGCACCCACATTTCCCCAACCTTGAACAATCACTTTCTTGCCTAATAGGCTCTTCTCATTTTTCCATATTTCGAAAAAATGACGAACGCTTTCTGCAACGCCGTAACCGGTAATCATGTCGGCTACTTTGAATTTCATATTTACATCTGGAGAAAACTTCTCGTCTTCAATGATGCTTACAACACCTCTTCTCAAGTTTCCAATGCGCTTTACTTTCTGCGCTTCCGTAGGCTTGAAGTGTCCGTTGAACACGCCTTCTTGCGGATGCCAAACACCGCAATCTTCCGTCATTGGAATTACTTCATGTATCTCGTCAACATTCAAATCACCGCCTGTTCCGTAGTAATGCTTCAACAACGGAGTAACCGCTGCGTACCAGCGCTTCAAGACTTCCTTCTTACGCGGATCGGCTGGATTGAAATTAATTCCACTCTTCGCGCCACCAATTTGTGGTCCGCTTACCGTGAATTTCACTTCCATTGTTTTTGCAAGAGACAAAACCTCGTGCTTATCCAACCCAGCTCTCATGCGGGTTCCGCCACCTGCGGCTCCGCCGCGTAATGAGTTTATAACTACCCAACCTTGCGCTTCAGTAAATGGATCATTCCATTCAAAAACTACTTCTGGTTTCTTATTTTCGTACTGCGACAATAAATCCTTCATTCTCTTGTTAATTTAGACTTCACAAAACTAACACAAAACATGCGTTTAACGAGTATTACCTTCCTGTTTGCAACCGTTCTAT
>JBEIFO010000386.1:0-1939 GCA_040382375.1 Crocinitomicaceae bacterium | reverse complement strand
TGATCAAGAAATGTTGCTTTCGTTGGTAGCACCACGTTCGCTTTATGTGGCTAGCGCCAGCAAAGATTCTTGGGCAGATGCGGAAGGAGAGTATCTTTCATTTTATAAATCGCAAGCGATATACTCCTTGTATGACCCCGCGTTAGATATTCCATACAAATATCCTTCGCCGAATGAATCGATTGAATTTGGAAATATGGGCTATCACCTTCGCGCAGGAGAACATGAGATTTTGCGGTGGGATTGGGAGCGGTACATTCTTTTTGCTTTGGATCAATTGAAATAATTTTTACATACGGTCTTATCTTTATCTAATGAAGAAGTGTTTTCTAATTTTTCTTGTTTTATTTTCTTTGGTTGAGGTCAATGCTCAATGCTGCAATTATACCCTTTTAACTTATGACAGTTATGGCGATGGATGGAATGGAGGGTATTTGACAATTACCGTGAATGGCATTGATGCTGGAGTATTCTTCGCTGCTGGATATGGAAGTCAAGCTGTTGTGCCAATATGCGAGGGTGATTCTTTTCAGCTGATATACTCAGCAGCCGATTATGAAAATGAGAATTCATACAGTCTCTATGACTCTTCTTGGAATTTAATTTTCACAAACGGACCATACCCCACTGTTGGAAATGTTTTTTCAGGCACAGGAAACTGTAGTGCATTAACACTTCCAGGAAATCATCCATGCAATGCCATTCCAATGGAAATGGGCACGTGTGTAACGGGAACAAATGTGAACGCAAGTAACTCAGGATTTAATCCGGGATGCGCAAGTTTTTCAGGAGCAGATCAATGGTACTCTGTGGTTGTACCTTCTTCAGGAAATATATATTTTAACACGGCCAACGGTAGTTTAAACGACACTGGATTAGGTGTGTGGAGAGGTTTGGATTGCACCAACGTTTGGGCAGTTGCTTGCGACGATGATGGCGGTGACGGTTATTATTCAATTGCAACGTTGTTCGATATGATACCTGGCGAAACGCTGTATGTGCAGGTTTTCGGATATGGAGGCGCGACTGGGACTTTTGATTTGTGCGTGACTGATTTGGGAGTAGTTAATTTCGACAGTTCGGAAATTCCGATTGTGTTAATCAACACACAAGGACAAACCATTGTGCAAGACACGAAGATCAATTGCACCATGGAGATTAAGTACAATGGATATGGAAATCTTACTTACGTAAACGACAGTGCGAATGTGTATAACGGAACCGTTGGAATTGAAATTCGCGGAGCCTCTTCAGCGGGTTATCCGCAAACACCTTACGCTTTTGAGACGCGCAATCCCGATGGCACCAATAACAATGTTTCAATATTGGGAATGCCGGCTGAAAATGATTGGGTATTGCTTTCCAATTACAATGACCGATCAATGTTAAGAAATGCATTGGCCTTTCAAATGTTTGGAGGAATGGGCAATTACAGTGTTCGTTCGCGATTGGTGGAAGTGAGAGTTGACAGTTCTTACAAAGGGATTTATTTGTTGGCTGAAAAAATTAAACGAGATTCTTCGCGTGTTGATATTGCAAATTTGACACCACTGGATTTAGGCGGAGATTCAATCACAGGCGGATACATTCTTCAACAAAATCTTTGGAATTGGAACAACAGCTTTCAATCGAATTATTCTCCCATTGATCATCCCGGTTTTGATATTCATTTCATTTATCAATCTCCCAACGAACTTGAATTGCTTCAACCCCAGAAAGACTACATTGCCTCTTTTATAGATTCTTTAGAGACTGCCTTATATAGTGCGGATTTTGCAGATCCCGAATTGGGTTATCGCAAATACCTAGATACAAAATCATTCATCGATTATTTGTTGGTGAACGAAGTTTCACGAAATGCAGATGGATTTAAAAAGAGTGTATTCTTCAACAAGGATAAAAATTCGAATGGTGGAAAATTGAAAGCTGGACCAGTTTG
>JBEIFO010000385.1:0-1946 GCA_040382375.1 Crocinitomicaceae bacterium | reverse complement strand
TCCTACTCCATCTATGGAAGCGAGCATGAAGGTTGGAGATTATTTATTCGTAGATAAGTTCACATACGGAACGCGTTTGCCCATGACTCCGGTTTCTATTCCGTTCTTCCACAACGCCATTCCTGGCGGATTAACGAACAGCTATCTCAGTTGGTTTAGTCTTCCGTACATGCGCACTCCAGGATTCGGAAAAGTAGAGCGATTCGACCCGGTGGTATTCAACTTCCCAAATGGAGACACTGTATTGGTTGATCCGTTTTATATTGCACATGATTACTATGGTGCATTGCGAAATGAAGCATTTATTGAAGCAGGACAGTCCTTGGAAATGTATCTTTCGGACAAGTCTAAATACGAAGCTATTGCGCGCAACAACTTTAATAAAAAGAAAATATGTAAATCATGCGGAAGAGGTAATTTGAAAATTGGTGGTACGCGTTATCGTCCACTCGACAAAAAAGAAATGTATATCAAGCGTTGCATCGGTCTTCCATGGGAAACTATCGAAATAAAAGAAGGGCAAGTTTACATCAATGGAACTGCAATTGAAAACAAAGCTGGTATGATGTGGAAACACATCGTAACATTTTCGAATGTACCAACTATTCGTCAAAAAATGAATGATTTTGGTAAGTTAGATAGCGAAATTGAATCAAAGATTAATAATGAAACTCCCTTGCCCTCCAACCAAAAACTTATACCGCTAACCAAACTTGAAGCTGAAGAATTAAGAAAAAACAGTAATGACTTCATTTCGGTCATTCAATATCAAGATACTACTTCTGATAATTCTTTATCTATTTATCCAAACTCAGCAGATTATCCGTTCGACAGTTGGTCTAGCGACAGATATGGCCCAATGGCCATTCCTGCTGAAGGCATGACCATTGAAATGTCGCACGACGCATTCGTTCGTTACGCAAGAGTGATTGGTGCTTACGAAGGAAATTCAATTCAAGAAAAAGACGGGAAGATCTTCATCAATGGACAAGAAGCAAAAACGTATACATTCAAACAGAACTATTACTTCATGATGGGAGATAACCGCCACAATAGTATGGACAGCCGTTTCTGGGGCTTTGTTCCTGAAGACCACATTGTAGGAAAAGCGGTATTCACATGGTTCTCGAAAGAAAACATGGATTACCACGGAAGCAACAACGTTCGTTGGAATCGTATCTTCCATTTGGTTGACTAAAACCTTCATGACTTCCCTCCCGCTCTGCTGCTTTGCTCCAATCAGTTGGTATGTTTTGAATGCTGAAAATAATTTCGAGATAAGCAATGAAGAATATTTTCAGAAGCAAACCTATCGCAATCGATTCGACATACTTACGGGTAACGGGGTTCAAACATTAACGATTCCAGTTGAATCGACAGGAGGCGAGCGAAAACTTCTTCGCGACATTCGTATTAGTTCGGAATACAGCGGGAAGAAAACACTTCAAGCCATTCGCAGTGCATACGGCAATTCAGCGATGTATGATTTTGTTGAAGTTGAATTGGAAGAACTTTTTTTGAAGGAAGAGAAGTTTCTGATTGATTTCAATATGAAAGCGCATGACTGGGCATGCAGGTGGTTTCCCCTAATCCCAGAGGGAAGATTGATTGAATCAAAGATTCCGGAGGAAAGATTGGCGGAGCCAAAGATTCACTTCGTGAAAGAATTGGAGGTTGAAAGATGGAAGACACGTGGAACAAGACCGGTTGAGTTGAAGAGTTATCCGCAGGTATTTGCGGATCGATTTCCGTTTGAAAAAGATCTTTCCATACTCGATGCTATTTTCAATTTGGGAAAGACTTCAATAAAGACTCTTGGCCGTGTTAACAATTCCTGAAATTAGTTTCTTTTTTCGCGGAAAGCATTGCATTTTTGCATAGATGAAGAAACGCAATTCCGACCTCGTTCAATTTTTTCTAACTGTAGGTATTTTATGTGCCATAGC
>JBEIFO010000384.1:0-1957 GCA_040382375.1 Crocinitomicaceae bacterium | reverse complement strand
GTGCTCATTGTTTTTGTTTTGTTTAATATTCTGAGGCAAATATTAAACAGAACTGAGCTCGTTCCAAATTTTTGTTTAATTATTTTTATTAATTCTTAAACAAAATAATTAAGCGGCTGAATTCTAGTTCTTTAACCCTTCAAGTAAATCATCGATTCCTCCGTAAAGGGTAATGTAAAGCGTGTCAGGAGACTTAATTCCCTTCAAATTGTAACCCGTAAAGTGGAAGTGACAGTCCGTATCCATAAACATTCTGGTCAGTCTTTTTAGATAGTCCGGAACCATAACTGTTGAAGGATGGGTGGTAAATATTGAAACAAAATCAACATCGCCCAAGCGTTGAGCCACTTGCTTCAAATCATCTGCCGGAACAGATTGACTCAAAAGAATACTTCTTCTACCACGAAGCTTCAAAATATAATGAAGCATTAACAACGAAAGTTCGTGAATTTCTAAGTCTGGAAGAAAAAGAACAACTGGACGCATGTTTTGCTCCAAAGGAATCTTGACAGATTCAACATGAAACAACAATTTCTGACGAATGAGTGCACTTATGAAATGCTCTTGAGCTGGGCAAATAGAGTCCGACTGCCAAAGCAACCCTATCTGCATGAGGAACGGCATAATGATTACACGGAAGGTCTTTTCCAACCCGTGCTCTGCCGTATGCGGGTCAATAACATTTGAAAAAAGCTCTTCATCGTAATTCAACATGGAGATTTTGAGCATGTGTAAAAAGTGCTCTTCCGTGTTGTTGCTATGGGCATGCTTGTTTATGATCTCTCTAATTTGATCATCAGAAAGCTTCGCTATGTTCGATATTTTGTGGCCTAGACTATTAAGAAGGCTAATATTCAAAAGCGATTTTAAATCTTTGTCGTTGTATTTGCGAATGTTCGTGTCTGTGCGGTCTGGAGAAAGGATCCCATAGCGCTGCTCCCATATACGAATGGTGTGAGCTTTGATTCCCGAGAAATTCTCCAGGTCCTTAATGGTGAACTCTTGAGGGCGCATAGTTGTTGATTTTGCTGATAAAACATTACCTGTTCGAAAAGGTTCATTTTTCAATAAAACTTTTACCTTTCTTTATTTTTTAATCCCCGCTGGGCTTTCCCCTTTCAATTAATTGGTAGTCCCTTCATTTTTCAATAACTTCGATGCCAAACCTTAATCATGATACGAATTGCGCAAATAGGCTATGGATATTGGGGACCTAATCTTCTTCGTAACTTCATGTCACTCGGAAACGCTAATGTAGATGTATTAATCGATTCGCAGACAGAGCGTCTCGATCAAGCTTCGAAATTATTTCCAACATTAGCCACTTCGACTTCGGCAGATGATGCTTTCAACAACAACTCAATTGATGCAGTCGTAATTGCAACACCCGTTTTTACCCATTACGATTTAGCGAAACGTGCTCTCCTCGCAGGAAAACACGTACTTCTTGAAAAACCAATGACAGCAACGGTTGCTCAAGCCAAAGAGCTTATAGATATCGCAGCACAAAAAGGAAAGCTGCTCATGGTCGATCATACGTTCTTGTACACGGGTGCAGTTGAGAAAATGAAGGCGTTGAAAGATGAAGGCGCCTTGGGTGATTTGAAATATTTCGATTCTACAAGAATAAACCTCGGACTCATTCAACAAGATGTGAATGTGCTTTGGGATCTCGCCCCACACGATATTTCAGTGCTCGATTACTTGTCAGACGAACTTCCAATTAGCGTCAACGCAACAGGAGTTAGCCATATTCACAACGGTATTGAAAACGTCGCCTACCTCACGGTAAACTATCAAAATAATTTTATCGCTCACTTCAATTGTTCGTGGTCTTCGCCTGTTAAGATTAGATTGATGTTGTTAGGGGGAAGTGAAAAGATGGTCGTGTTCAACGACATGGAACCGACTGAAAAAATTAAAGTCTACGATACTGCTCACAACGTTAGCACGCTTG
>JBEIFO010000383.1:0-1960 GCA_040382375.1 Crocinitomicaceae bacterium | reverse complement strand
TTGTACCACTCTTCTCCTTTCGATTGAATGAGAAAATAGCGTGTGAGAAATCCGGCGAGAAATGGAATTCCCAGATAGATGAAAACGCTTTGTGTGACTTCACTCATGGGCACAGAAACACTAAAGTTTCCGAGCCCCAACGTGTTCGGAAGAACGTTAATGAAGAGCCATGCATAGAATGAATAAGACAGCACTTGAAACACGCTGTTCAACGCTATCAGCAAGGCACCGTATTCTCTATTTCCTCCTGCCAAGTCGTTCCAAACAATAACCATGGCAATGCATCGCGCGAGTCCGATTAGAATTAATCCGACCATGTAATGCGGCTGATCGCGCAGAAATAAAATAGCCAAAACAAACATGAGTATGGGACCCACAATCCAGTTCAAGAGTAACGAAAGCGTCATTACTTTTTTATCTTGAAACGCTTTCGGCAAGAGGCTGTAGTTCACTTTTGCTAACGGCGGAAACATCATGAGAATGAGTCCGATTGCCAATGGAATATTGGTGGTTCCAACAGAAAAACTGTTAGTGATGTTTGCGATACTCGGAAAGAAATATCCAAGTCCAACTCCTACAGCCATGGCCAAAAAGATCCATAGCGTAAGGAAGCGATCGAGAAATTTTAATTTGGGTTGCATAGAAAAAAGTTTAGCAGCATTTATTTTGTTTCGAAATTTTATTCTCTATTGTTTCAAAATAGACTTTTAGTTTTTGAATGGTCTTTTCATTCAAGCAGTAGCAGATTGTATTTCCTTCAATGGAGCCTTGAATGATTCCAGCAGACTTCAATTCCTTCAGATGCTGTGAGACCGTGGGCTGCGCAAGGGGCAGTTTGTTAACGATGTCTCCGCATATACACGATTCCACATTCATTAGATATTCAACAATGGCAATACGTGCAGGATGTGCAATAGCCTTCAACAACGAAGCTGTTTCGTTCTGTTTTTTGTTAAATAGATCTGATTTCGTGGTTCCCATATTGTATTTGTATATTGCAATATTACGATAAATATTTCAACAAAGTTGAAATACGCTTTGCGATGACAGCGGAGCTGATGACCCTGCGAGATGACACAACAAAGTTGTGATGACAATCTGCGATTGATGACAGCGGAGCTGATGAACCTGCGGGATGAAATTTGTGGAAATAAAAAAGGCTTCCGAAGAAGCCTTTCTCTGTACCCAGAGTGGGAATCGAACCCACATGCCCGAGGACACACGATTTTGAGTCGTGCGCGTCTACCAATTCCGCCATCTAGGCATTTCCTCTCATTAGAGGAGTGCAAATATAAACACGTTTTTTACTTTCCAACTACAGCTCTGAAAATATCTAAGATATTTCCCCAAAGCATAAGTCCTAGAAGAAGCACCATTCCTACGATTTGAGCCTTTTCAAGAATCTTCTGACTTACTGCTCTTCCGGTAATCATTTCCCACAATAGAAACATGACGTGTCCGCCATCCAATGCTGGAATAGGAAGCATGTTCATGAAAGCTAAGATCAATGAAATGAAAGCAGTGCGTTCCCAGAAAATTGCCCAATCCCATTGGTCTGGAAACATCTTCGCGAATGAACCGAATCCACCAACTTGTTTTGCTCCTGATGAAGAGAACAAATATTTCAACTGACTTCCGTAGTCTGTGAACGTTTCCCACGCCCATTTCGCTCCTGCTGGAATGGCTGCGAAGAATCCGTAGTGAAGTGTTTCCACACCGAATTGCTTTACATCGGCTTTCGGAATGAAACCAATGGTACCATCGTCGTTAATACCAACATTCAATTGCGTTTCTTGTCCGTTTCTCTTCACCCACATTGGAACAGTTTGACCTTTCTTGTTTGCCAATTCCGCTTTGATGTCGTTGAAGTAAATCGAACGAACATCGCCCAAACCAATTACGCTGTCTCCTTTCATTAAACCCGCTTCAGCGGCTTTGTTTCCAGCAACTACGCTATCGA
>JBEIFO010000382.1:0-1970 GCA_040382375.1 Crocinitomicaceae bacterium | reverse complement strand
GTTTAAACTTTGACATCCGTTGTTGTCTTCAACCGTAAGTGTTACAACATACTCACCAGGCTCGTTAAAGGTGTGCGAGGTTAATTGTCCAGATAAACTGTCAATGCTTCCATCATCGACAGTCCAAAAGTATTGTGAAAGAGTAAATCCAGGTTCCGCGAAGGATCCAACACCACTGAAGTCAATAGCGTCTCCGATACAAATAGCAACAGATTGATCTGGACCAACAGGAGCAGGGTTCGAAATAACTGAATTTTGTGTTGGTGGAGCGCAAGGAGTCGTGCAAGAAATTGCAGCTTCAAAGCCGGGAGAGGTAGTATTCGCATTACCATTGTCAGAAAAAACGACGGTCAAACATCCAGAAGGATTATTAACGGTTCCCGTTACTTGAAGACCTTGCAGCGTGCTTCCTGTATAGCTTCCCAATTGTGCGGCGCTAGTATTCGGTCCGTCGAAAATAGTAAAGTAATCGCTGTTGTTTCCGTTCGGAGAAGTTTGCAAAGCAAACGCAGAGAAGTCCAGTTGAATTACATCGCCAGGGGTATCCGGGCAAATGGTCATAGTATAGTTCGTGTCATCTGTATAAGGCCCACCACCACCGGAATCGAACAATGATCCAGTACAAGTTGAAATAGTTGTTGTGCTTATGCAATAGTTTCCTGGTACGCCACAATCTTGTTGCGCTGACACGATAGTTGAAAAAAGAAATAATACAATGAAGGATAAGAATTTATTCATTCTTTAGATTGATTTTGTTTTAGACGTTTTTGCTGAACAAAAAGTTGCACAGCTTTGTCATAAAATAAGGCAGTGCAAATTTAAGATAAAAGCTCGAGGGTTTGTTAAGAATTAATACAAACAAAAGGGCCTTCGAAAAGGCCCTTCAGTTTTAGGTATATGAGGTTTTGGTTAAGGTACAATTGTTACGGTGCCGCTATAATAACGAGCGTCGGTTCCGTTCTCTCCATAAATTAAAACAATCCAAGGGAATTTTTGTCCGGCAATAGCCTTCTTTCCACCTTTTGTTTCTCCTTTCCACGCTTTTGTTTTAGAGTTCGATTCGAAAACAATATTCTCACCATCGTAAACCGTTAGTTTGAATTTGTTGCCACCTTTCTTTAGGGCTTCTGGCATGAACGAAATGTCTGATGCACTCACGGAAGATTCAGCACCTAAATTAAAATCGGCATTGACTTGTACAATTTTCACTTGCTCGTCTATGCAGCCAAAAGAGTTGTGAACCTCGAGAATTACCGCTTGCTTCCCTTTGGTATTATAAATTACACTTGGAGAAAGTTCAGTCGATGTCTTGTTGTCTGAAAATTTCCAAATGAACGTATTCGCATTAATGCTGGTGTTGACAAATTTAGCGGTCGGCTCTCCAACAGGACTATTGGTGTAGGTCCATTCAAAATCTGCTTCCGGCTTCGGATTTATCGTAATTAAATCTCGCATTGCGATGGTTGAAATCTGACCGTTATTCGGATCAGTTACAGAAAGTGAAACATCGAATACTCCAGTTGATTTGTAGACATGTGCTGGATTTTCTTGATTGGAAAAACTTCCGTCACCGAAATTCCACAGGTAGCTGCCGTTTTTCGGGCTGTTCTTTGCGTTGAAATTCACTTCAGCACCGGCACACGCGCTTCGGACACTCGGTTCAATGAACAGTGATTTTTTATTGTTTTCAATAATGTCTGCAGTTGGAACAACACCTAAAATGACAGGGACTTCAGGGATCTGGTTTGAAGAAGTTAAATCTTGAGAGTTCGGAATAACATTAGCCAATTGCGTATTAGACTGCGTCAAAGATGGGCCGCTGAAATCTTCAAGTAATTCATTTAAGCTAGTCTTTTTTAACGAATCATCTTCGCTACCAATAGGCGCTTGAACAGAATTCACTATTTCAACTGAATTAGGTGTGCTAGCTTTTGGTGTTTCCTTCTGATTAGACAGGACGAAATATCCAG
>JBEIFO010000381.1:0-1984 GCA_040382375.1 Crocinitomicaceae bacterium | reverse complement strand
GACAGCGTATTCACTGGGAAAGCTATGCAGCGCGTTCCATTGACCGTTCACATTTCAACCAAGCTCAACCGCTCGCACTTGGTAACCGGAGAAGAGGCACTCATTCTTCCGTGCCTAGGAAGAACGGAAATAGACATGCAAGAAGGCGGAGAACAATTCGTGACCGTTGAAAATTCCATGGGAATCCTGCATCGCTCGCGTGGAAGCGTTACGCCTGCCTCTGAACTCTGCATGAGCGAGCCCGCAATCGTTTGCGAAATCGGAAACGCTTGCAAGAAAACATCTGACCTGCCTTGGAAAAAGTGGAGAGGCAATTACGATTTCATTCGTGAAGAAATTGAAGCCACCATTCCAGGTTTCGATAATTACAACAAACGCGTTCGAGGCGTCGACGGATTCTATCTTCCGAACGGTCCGCGCGAAGGCAAGTTCACTACACCTTCAGGAAAGGCACAGTTCAGAACAGAGCCGCTTCAACACATAGAAATTCCAACTGGTCATTACGTCTTAATGACCATTCGAACACACGATCAATTCAACACAACGGTATACGGACTAGACGATCGCTACCGTGGAGTTGAGAACGAACGTCGCGTGTTAATGATGAATGAAGAAGATATTCTGAGGGCTGGATTTCAACACAAAGAATTGGTGAACATCGTTTCAATTCACGAAGGAGTAGAGCGCAAGGCCATTAAGTTTCACGTTATTCCTTACGACATTCCGAAAGGTTGTGTGGGGACTTATTTTCCAGAAACGAATTGCTTGGTTCCCTTGCACCACACAGCTGAACGAAGCAATACACCCATCAGTAAATTCTTAATTGTTCGATTCGAAAAATACAACGGAGAGGAAGGATGATTTTAAAAGTGTTGTGGTTTCCAATTAACGTTTTACAACTTGTATTGATTCTCGTTTGGACTATATTCTGTGGACTTTTCGGAATGGTGTTCGCACTTGCAACTAACCCAACGTATTCGCACAGAATAATGGGATACTACATTTTTTCTCCAGTTATTCTAGCCATTTCCATGGTTCGAGTAAAGGCAAGCGGATTGAACAACATACTTGATGAACCTGCTATTTACGCAGCTAATCACGCTTCTCAATTAGACATTCCAATCATGTGCACAAGCGTGAATCGCCCCATGTTTTTTATTGGGAAAATTGAATTGAAAAAGATTCCTATACTTAGTCAATACATGAAAATTGTGGGGATGATTTTCGTCGATCGAAAAAACAGAGAGCGCGCCATGGCTAGCATGCGCACTGCCATTCAAGATATTCAAGGAGGAAAAAGTATTGCGGCATTTCCGGAAGGAACACGAACAAAAACAGGTGAGTTGCTTCAATTTAAAAAAGGTGTTTTTACTATTGCGAAAGAAGGAAGAATTCCAATCGTTCCTATCGCCATTGTTGGCAGCGCGAAGGCCTTGGCAAGCGGAAGTTTTTTCATGCGTCCAGCAACAGTTCAGCTACGCATTTTACCCGCATTGAATAGCGATGAATTTTTCAATATGTCTATTGAAGAAATGGCGAATCACACGCGTTCGCTCATTCAACAAGAAATAGAAAAAGGTTAGAAAGGAAATCCCAATCCTAAATTCAAGACAGGCTGAAGCTTGAAAGATGAAGGAGTATTGTTTACGTCAGTTAAGAATGCATTGTACTCGTCTTTTCCTTGCCACAACCATTTTTCACCGTCTACTTTTAATGGGTCTCTTAATGGAATTCCAACATCCATTCGTACAATGAAGAAATCGAAATCGAAACGCAATCCAACTCCGGTACCGAGCGCGAACTCTTTGTAAAAACGATTTTTATCGAACTCTGCATTTGGACGGCTGTTGTCTTTGTTCGCTAACCAAATATTTCCGGCATCTACGAAAAATGCCGCTTGAAACATGTGCGTAATCTTGAATCTATATTCCGCATTTAATTCCAATTTAATATCGCCAATGTTGTTGAACGAACGAACGAGCGT
>JBEIFO010000380.1:0-1991 GCA_040382375.1 Crocinitomicaceae bacterium | reverse complement strand
TGTCAAATACCCTCCATTCCATCCATCGCCATAACTGTCATAAGTTAAAAGGGTATAATTGCAGCATTGAGCATTGACCTCAACCAAAGAAAATAAAACAAGAAAAATTAGAAAACACTTCTTCATTAAATAAAGATAAGACCGTATGTAAAAATTATTTCAATTGATCCAAAGCAAAAAGAATGTACCTCTCCCAATCCCACCGTAAAATCTCATGTTCTCCTGCTCGAAGATGATATGCCATACTTCCATATTCATTGGCTTCTTTTGGGGCAGGATATTTATATGGAATTTCCAATGTTGAATCGTACAGGGAATAAATCGCTTGCGATTTATAAAATGAAAGATACTCTCCTTCCGCATCTGCCCAAGAATCTTTGCTGGCGCTAGCCACATAAAGCGAACGTGGTGCTACCAACGAAAGCAACATTTCTTGATCAACTAAAAGCAAAGAATCGTTTCCTCGAAAGCTTTGAAAATTTCTTGCGAACCAATACGGAAAGCGATTTGTTATTTTTTCAATGTCTTCTCCGCGCATAGTTTTGAACTGAGCAGCGCCTGCACATCCTGAATTATTCGAAACCACCATATCGAATCGCTCGTCAGTGATTCCCGCCCAAAGTGCTGCCTTACCTAATCGCGAATGTCCAATGACTGCAGTCTTGGAATTCTTCGTTTCAGGTTGAAGCTCTAGATACGTTTGCAATTCTGAAAGTCCCCAAGCCCATGCGGAGATACTTCCCCATTCATTTCTTTTCCGAAGGTGAACTCTTCCTTCCGCCAAACCGTGAACTCCATCAAGAAAACCATTGTATACATCCGGATCGAAATCGGCATAGTGCGCAGTAATTAATCCACATTCACTTCCAACTATTAAATCTAGCGGCCAACGATAAGCTTTCGTTCCGCGCGATTCTTCCGTAACGCGATGACCCTTCGTTTTCACCACAGCATTCTTCATGACAAAATGCTTCGAATGCGTTAATGTTGAAAGCGTGTCAAGGGTGCTGTTTCCAAAAAAGTTCAACCCGACAAAAACAATAGGATCTTTGATATTTAGTGGAAGAAACTTCGCATAGTACGATTTCATCTTTCTTCCTCTGTATTTGAAATCCGCTTGAATCTCGGTGTGCTCCATAGCCACACCTCCAATAGAAATGGTGTCGACACTTAAAACAGAATACGCGACAGTTGGCTTGAAAGACGGGCGCTTTCCAAAAACATAATTCTCATAATAATCAATGAGCTCGGGTTTCCGAACTTGTTCCCAAGTTGAGACATCGTTGATCTGCCTGTTGTTAAAGGATTTCCGAACCCCTTGAAGCGCAGGATCTAATTTTCGCAATTCAACAGAATGCACTTTTTCTACTGAACGCACGCATGACTCGAGTGAGAAAACAATTAAGCCTCCAAATAATAACAATATGAGTGAATGTCGTTTCATTTATTTTGAAAATCGAAGAGCTAATTTATAACCAAACCAAGCCATGGGAATATAGGCCAATCCTAAATCTACAGCATCAAACCACAAGGGAGATGGCAAAACAAACACCATATAAGTTCCTGCAAGGAAAAACAAAAAACCAACGAGTAATGCGCGAAACAATTTCCGTTCTTTAATGAACAACGTCACTAAAAAAGCTCCCACTAAAGTCCCAATTGCGTGCGCTAAAAAAGGCATGATAAAATGCTTCGGCTCCATGATGGCCATTGCTGCTTTCAATCCTTCTTCTGTTGTTAAGTTCGAACCAGCTGGCGCTGAAATAATCGCATCGCTGTATTGAATAATTAACCCGTTGGTAAATCCGCCCGCAATTACGCACGCTACAAACACCAATACATTGAAAAAAATTCCTTTCATAATTTGAAATTTCGTGGTGAAGATAAGTCGTTATCGGCAGAGCACCTAACTAACGCTTGCACCATTGTTTCGGTGTGAAGACAGGTAATAGCGCATGCTTATAATCTTTCACATTTCTCGTCACCAATGC
>JBEIFO010000379.1:0-1999 GCA_040382375.1 Crocinitomicaceae bacterium | reverse complement strand
GGATTCCGTCAGAAAACATTAACGCAAAAACGCGGACTTTTAACGTTGTAGTTATTATATTCGTGGCTATGAAAAAAATAGCATTGTTCTTCTCTTTTATTTGTGCCATTCAAATGAATGCACAAACATGGCAAGTTGGAAACACCACCCTTACAGAAAGTGACCTCGTTACGGGTTTAAGCCTTCCTTGGGAAATGGTTTGGGGTCCGGATGATTTCATCTGGTGTACTACCCGTGTAGGAAAGGTATTGCGCATTGATCCTTCAACAGGAACATATACTTCAATCCTAGATAAAACTTCTTTGATTCCATACAGCGGCGGCAGCGAGCCGGGAATGTTAGGTATGGCCTTGCATCCAGATTTCTTGAATACACCGAAAGTTTATGTGGTGTACAACTACACCCAAGGGAACAATGTAAAAGAGCGTTTGTCAATGTTCGATTGGGACGGATCAGCTCTGGTGAATGAAGTTCAATTGATTAACGCGATAGGCGGAAATTCAATTCACAACGGCTCTCGTTTGGTGATTAGCCAAGATCAAAAAATTATCATGTCAACTGGAGATACCGGAGATGGCGGAGTTAGCTCTCAAGATTTGACTTCTCTGAATGGTAAAATTCTTCGCATCAATTTGGATGGTAGCATTCCTGCTGACAATCCAGATCCAAGCACATATGTATACTCATACGGCCACCGCAACTGTCAAGGTTTGGCAGTTGGTGCTAATGGAATTATCTACGCTTCTGAACACGGACAAAACAACAGCGATGAGTTCAACATCATTGAGCCTGGAAGAAACTACGGTTGGCCAACTGTTCAAGGTGCATGTAACACCACCGCAGAAATTAACTACTGCACAGCGAACAACGTAAAAGAGCCCTTGATTGAGTGGTCTCCTTGTCGCGCTGTAAACGGTATTGAGTATTACAATCACCCGTCAATTCCAGAATGGAATAACTGTATTTTAATGGCAGTGTTGGGCGGATTGAATAGCTCTTACGAGCGTATGACTGTTTTGCACTTGAGTGCAGACGGACAATCACTAACAACAGCAGATGTGAGTGGTTCGAACACGAACGCAGATGCGTTTTTCCAAAGCTTCAACAAGCGTCTTCGCGACATTTGTGTAAACCCACACGATGGTTCTGTATATGTTGCTTTAAACGGAGCGCAGTATCCAGGTGCTGGTCCGAACACCATTAAAAAATTCCAAAACTTAGTTTGGGCAGGAATTCAAAACGAAGGTGTTTCTCAAAACTTAAATGTTTATCCAAATCCAGCTTCTGAAAGAGTAACAGTTGAATTTTCTTCGAATCAATTGGGTGGAAACTATTCTATCTATTCTTTCTCAGGAGCCTTAATGGCTGAAGGAAAAATTTCAACGTTGAAAAACGAATTGAATGTTTCTGAATGGTCGAAAGGAAATTATTTCGTGGTTTCTGAATCTTCAATTGGAACAACTTCAAAGACGTTTATCGTTCAGTAATAAATGAAGAATATTTTTATTTGGAAGACAGCAAAGTGGGTTTCACTTTGCTGTTTTTTTTTAGGGAGTAATGTTCTATTTGCTCAAATTATTCAAGACAACAATCCCATCATTAAAGGTTTGGAAGATTCTGTCTTGGTAACCATAGAGGTTTATGACAGCTACACCGGATATCCAATTCAGGCGACGGCTAAAGTTGGAGGTCGAACATTTCAATGCAACGAGTTAGGTAGAGTTTCAGTTTACTGTAAAATCAGAGGGTGTGTTGATTTTGTTGCAGAAGGTTATTACGATAGAGGATATTGTTTGAGCAATAACGAAGAGGTCAAGAAGAATGAGGTGATTCGGCTTGACATGAGTTCCATTTCAAAGCAAATGGAAGCACTGACTGTTATTGGTTACAACAACAAGCGCAGTAACCTCAGCACTCCAGCGAGCATTGGACTTGTGAAAGTTAATGCGCATTATGGCGATGGATCTTCACTTCAAAACGCATTCAACTCTGTAAGCGG
>JBEIFO010000378.1:0-2012 GCA_040382375.1 Crocinitomicaceae bacterium | reverse complement strand
GTTGTGTGAATCTGCAATTGTGGGTGCTGGATTGGGATTGAGCATGAAAGGTCACAAGGCCATGGTGGAAATGCAATTCGCAGATTTCGTGACTTGCGGATTCAATCAGATTGTAAACAACCTTGCGAAGTTGCATTACCGTTGGGCGGAAAACGCAGACGTTGTCGTGCGCATGCCAACAGGCGGTGGCGCAGCAGCGGGACCGTTCCACAGTCAAAGTAATGAAGCATGGTTCTTCCATACACCAGGTTTGAAGATTGCTTATCCTGCTTTTCCCTCCGACGCGAAAGGATTGTTGTGTCAAGCTTTTGAAGATCCGAATCCAGTCTTGTTCTTCGAACACAAGATGCTTTATCGCAGTATTGAAGAAGAAGTTTCAGAAGGATATTACACGCTTCCATTCGGAAAGGCACGAATTGTTTCATCTGGAGATAAATTAACATTGGTGACCTACGGCCTGGGTGTTCACTGGGGAATGGATGTGTTGAAGGAAGAGAAATATGCCGGAATCGAATTGATCGATTTGCGAACACTTGCTCCTTTGGATTACGAAACAGTCATGACCTCAGTGAAGAAAACAGGACGCGTTGTCGTGTTGCATGAAGACTCGCTAACAGGCGGAATAGGCGGGGAGTTGGCTTCACGCATTACCGAAGAGTGTTTTGAATATCTCGATGCTCCTGTAACGAGATGTGCAAGTTTGGATACTCCCATCCCTTTTAATGCGGGATTGGAGGTGAATTTCATGGCTAACAATCGATTGAGAACAACATTGGACAAAGTCCTTTCGTATTAAGTTTTCCTTCTCTAAATTTATCGTCAATGAAAAGGCGGTGGAATTTATTTCAAGTCATACAAGTCTTTGTGCTTGCGCTTGTGACGAGTGCTTCAATGGCGCAGGTTTCGCTTGTTGCCGATTACACCGCTCATTACGGAATTGTTGAAGGGACAGACCTTACGGGATATGTCACTTATGATGTCTATGTCGCTTTTCCGAATTCGAATTACAGATTAACTTCTATTGGAGGCGGGCTTCAAGCAGACCCGAATTTCACCGTTCAGATTTCTTCCGATTGCAATTTCTTCCAACATATAAATGGAAGTTATTTTTCTGAAGGAATCAATTGCGCTGATTACTCTGCAAGTCCCGCCTTGGAATGGGACAGTCGTTTTGCTCTTGGAAGTGAATGCAACAACACGAGCACTTCCCTTTACAACGTTTCTTCTGAAATGAACGCTTTGAACAATTGGGAAAATGGCAGTTCAACACTCTCGCTTTCGAATACGTTGTTTTTCCGCATGCCGAATGACCCTTCGTTGCAAACAAATACAGAGAACAAAATTTTAGTTGGAAGATTTACCACGTGTGGAAATTTGTGCGTGAAGTTGGGTGCTCAGTATTTTGAAAATTATTCCGGCCCTGGTTCAGCATTTCAAACCGAAGTGTTAGAAGGGTGCTTTAACAATCCTTGTCTTTCGAATCCGATTGATCAGACTGCAACCGTTACACAAACGGGATGCTCAACAGAAACTCAAGTGATAAATTTGAATGCGGGTGGAAATGTTCCTGTGACCTATGAGTTGTGGAATACCTCAGTGAACGCGCTTGTTGGAACTTCAAATTCAATGGATGGAAGTTGTTCTTTCAACGCGCCAAGCGCAGGGTCTTTCGTTATTCATTCAACCGATACGTATGGATGTCGCGATACAACGAATGCCATATCAATTTTAGAATTTATTCCGCCGAGCGTTCAGTTGATTGGAAATAATCTCCCGTGTTTTCAAGATGCTTCTGGAAGTATTGAAATTTCAGGCTCAGGCGGAACAGGTGCTTTAACAGAACTTTCCACAGGCTCACCACTTCCATTTACATTAATGAATTTAAATGCTGGAGTCTTGAACGTGCAGGTGATTGATGAAAATGGATGCCTAGCATCGAGCAGTGTTCTGTTGGAAGAGCCAGCTGTTCTTCAAGCGACACTCACGCAACAAACAGATCTTGTCTGCGCCAC
>JBEIFO010000377.1:0-2013 GCA_040382375.1 Crocinitomicaceae bacterium | reverse complement strand
TTCGAAAGGATCTCCGACCGTTCTTCCAAAAGAAATCATTCGCGCTACCGAAGAAGAAAAAGAGTTTCAGATTCAAACGGTATCGAATCTTCAAAAAGGATTTGCTACTGAAGCTGCTGAAGAATTAATTCAACTTCAAAAAATTGCAATCACGCAAGAGAATTTATTTGAAAGATTAATGGAGTCGGTGAAGTATTGTTCTCTTGGACAAATCACCTCTACCCTATTTAACGTTGGCGGACAGTATAGACGAAACATGTAACATATTATGAAACTCATTTCATTCAACGTCAACGGCGTTCGCGCAACCACGAAGAAAACCTTCTTTGAAGATTTTCGAACCATGAATCCAGATGTCCTTTGCTTGCAAGAAACCAAAGCAAACGACGCACAAGTTCAAGAGGCGTTGCAGAACATTTCTGGATATCACATTTACTCGAGTTCTGCTGTGCGTCCTGGTTACAGCGGTACTGCGCTTATCTCGAAGCAAAAGCCATTGAGCGTAAGTTTCGGATTAGGCATTGAAGAGCACGATCAGGAAGGAAGAATCATTACGGCAGAGTATGACAAATTTTTCTTGGTGAATACTTACGTTCCAAACAGTGGATCTGAATTGGCTCGATTGGATTACAGAGAAACGTGGGATGCCGATTTGTTGAAGCACCTTCAGAATTTAGAAAAAACAAAACCGGTTGTTTTATGCGGAGACTTGAATGTGGCGCATCAAGCCATTGACTTGGCGAATCCGAAAAGCAATTACAACAAGAGCGCTGGATATACCCAACGCGAAATAGATGGACTTTCAACATTCATTTCATCTGGATACAAAGATTCATTCAGACATTTTTATCCGGAAGTAGTGAAATACAGTTGGTGGAGCGCGCGATTCAACTCGCGTGCGAAGAATGTGGGCTGGAGAATTGATTACTTCCTAGTGAGTGAAAATTTCCTTCCACAAGTAAAAGATGCGTTCATCTTAAATGAAATTATGGGGTCGGATCATTGTCCGGTTGGAATTATTATCGAATAAATTATGGCATTTGGAAAATGGGTAGGTGGCGCGATTGGTTGGGCTTTAGGCGGACCAATTGGCGGATTAATTGGATTTGCTGTTGGCTACATGGCTGAGGATAAAACGCTCAGCACGCAAGAACAACAAACAGGCCCGCGACCGAGATCGTATGCCAGACATACGCAGAGCGGAGATTTCTCTTCTGCCCTATTGGTCTTGTCTGCTGCTGTGATGAAAGCAGATGGCAAACTCATGAAGAGCGAGCTTCAATATATCAGAGATTTTTTCGACAGGCAATTCGGGCCTGCAGCAGCGGCTGAAAAAATTGGCATTTTGAAAGAGCTTTTGAACAAAGACATTCCTGTTCGTGAAGTCTGCCATCAGATTCGCGATTTCATGGAGCATCCGATGCGTTTGCAATTGCTTCATTATTTATTTGGAATTGCGAAGTCAGATGGGCAAGTAGCAAAGGCGGAAGCTGAGTTGATCAAGCAAATCGCATCCGATTTGAATATTAGTCAGAAAGACTACGAGAGTATTCAGGCCATGTTTTACAAGGACGCTGCTTCAGCTTATAAAATCTTGGAAATTGAAGCGACTGCTACCGATGAAGAAGTAAAAAAAGCATTCCGAAAAATGGCTATGAAATATCATCCTGATAAAGTGAAAGATTTGGGTGATGAGTATCAGAAAGCGGCTCAAGAGAAGTTTATTAAGGTTCAAGAGGCATACGATCAACTCAGAAAGGAGCGAGGAATGAAGTAAATGCGTATATTTACTTCTCTCATTTCAACTATGAAAAATTATCTTTTAATTGCATTTACTTTTTTAAGCTTCAGTAACCTTTTCGGTCAAGCCTATTTCTTAAACGGATCTGCAACGGCAACGGGAAACGATTGCTACCAGCTTACCCCGGCTATTGGGACTCAAAACGGAACGGTTTGGTATGCTAACCAAATAGATTTAAATCAGCCCTTCGATCTATCATTTGAAATGTTACT
>JBEIFO010000376.1:0-2024 GCA_040382375.1 Crocinitomicaceae bacterium | reverse complement strand
TGTCCGTATCCTTCCACAACAAACAAGTTAAATACCGTCTTATACCCATCGGGCATTTGCGCAATTAACTTCATCAGATCGGCTGCCTGTAAGGCTTCCAATTGATCTTCTCCGTTGTCGGAAAGTGATACGGCTTCGTCAATGTTTTTATCGAGTCGAAACTTCTTGTTGTTTTTAATTCGCGTTAACGACGTATTCACAACAATGGTTCTAATCCACCCACCTAAAGGACCGTCGCCCTTCCATTGCTTTAGCTTTTCAAAAACTTTAATGAAACTTTCTTGCAATACTTCTTCTGCTTCCATGGTGTTGCCCATGTAACGCAGACAGACCGCGAACATTTTTCCCGAATGCAATTGAAAGAGGGTCCTTTGTGCGGACGACTTTCCCTTGAGACATTCTGAAACCAATTCGCTATCGCTCATACTTCATCGTTTGATTGATAACAATTGGTTTCAGAAAGTTGCCCGAGGGTTTAAAATTTATCTTATTACCGTTACGAATCCAGTGAATAACTTCAGACTCCTGTCTTCCAGAGGTTGCACCTCTAGTCGCCAGATATACGCTCCGTTGGCAGCAAATGCGTTTCCACCGCGAACGTCACCAATCCAAGGCTCTCCAATTTCAAACGACTCGAAAACCAAAGTTCCCCAACGATCAAATATTGAGAAGTGATAGGTTTCTGGTTTCGCTCCTTTTATTACTGGAACGAATACTTCATTCAATCCGTCTTGCTCTGGAGTGAATGCATTCGGCACCCAGACTTGAAGAACACTGTTCAATCGAACCGTTCTGCAAATGGTATCCTCACAGCCAAAGCTGTTCTCAACAGTTAAGCAAACGGGATATTCAGCCAAATCTTCATCAGGGAAGATGAATACCGGATTCTGTAAATCACTTGCGCCGAGCCAAGCAAATTCCCACAAGTAATTCACCGCATCAACTGAAGCGTCTGTAAATTGGACAATAGGATTTGTTACATCAACGGGCTGTGGTGCCCAAGAGAAATCTGCAACTGGATATCCGTGCACTACAATTGGAGCAGGCAGCGAATATGTTGTTGAACAACCCTCAGGAGAAATAACATATAACGTTGGGGTGTAAACTCCTTCGTCTGTGTAGGTATACACTTGATTCCCACAATTTGCAAACGTAGTTCCATCGTCCATTGACCACAAACAGTTTCCATTGAACGCTGGCGATGTGTTGTTGGTGAATGACACTGTTAATGGCAAGCAGCCTTCCTGAGAATTAACCGAGAAACTTACCGAAGGGAAAGATTGTACTATAATATTTAACGTGTCCAAATCTGGAACGCCACAGCCGTCGTTTGCGAAAACAAATACAGACGTTGACGCTGTTGGGCATATTGTGTTCGTTGTTCCGTTAGGACCTATTGTAGTGCCGCCTACTGCAGTAGGAACCTCGTACCATTCAATAGCAATGGCGTTGTTTCCGCCAGAGGCAACCGCACTCATGTTTACACAATCTCCTTCGCAAATGGTAACAGAAGAAATTCCATTTTGAAGATTTACTTGAACGGGATTCGCCAAATTCAATGCAATGGACTGAATCGCACTTGCGCATCCTGTAGCATCTGTTGCTTGCGCATAAAGCGTTACATCAGAAGTAAGGGTGTAGTTGTATGGATTCCCGGTTCCCAAAATACAATTCGTCACTGTATTGCAACTTCCCCAAGTAACCGTAATTGCACCACCGTCTCCACCTCCAGCAATCGCTGTTAACGGAACTACTTGGTTGAAGCATAGAACAGGGGCTTGTGCATTTAAGACCAATGTAATTGGAGCCGATTGAGCTACCACAGAGAAATTCAAGCTGTCATATACACAACCCAAGGCATCATTGTAAATGATGTTGTAATTGCCTGCACCAATGGTACCGAACACGCCAGTTGGCTGCGTGGCTATGGTGGCATTCGTAGCTGCGTTTACCAATTGGAATGAAACCGCGTTTGCATCTTGGAACTCAAGACTTCCGTTGCTGTATCCAAAACAAGTTGGTTG
>JBEIFO010000375.1:0-2041 GCA_040382375.1 Crocinitomicaceae bacterium | reverse complement strand
TCGAGGCTTTTTTATTTCAGCTACTTCCGAAGTAATTCAAAAAGTTCTGTGTTTACATAGAGTGTTTCTTTCCAAGCTTTCTGAGATTTGAGCACCTTAATTTTTTCAAGCTCCTTCAAATACTTCGCAGCGGTAATCCTTGAAATAGAAAGGCGCTTTTCCAAAAATTCACTTTTACAATAGGGCTGCTCAAACAATAATTCAACCAGCTCTATGCTATATATCTTAGGCAGCCTCTTTTGAACTTTGTCTTTCGTTTTCTCTAGTAATTTGTTTATCGATATTACTTGTCTTAGCGCAATCCTCGATGCAAACTCCACCCCTTTCAGGACATACAACACCCAACCTTCCCAATTATTCTTTGTCCTCACTTCTTGAAGAAGCTTGTAATATTCGGGCTTGTTTCCAATTACATAACCACTTAAATACACTACAGGCTTTTCAATAAGTCCTGACATAACAAGATAAAGAATATTTATTATTCTACCGGTTCTTCCGTTTCCGTCATAAAAAGGATGAATACTCTCAAATTGATAATGCTGCACAGCCATTTTTATCAGGTATGGAACTTCATCTCTTTCGTTTATATACTTTTCGAAATTCCCAAGCAAACGACGAATATCATCTATGTTATCTGGAGGCGTGTAAACCACTTTTCCTGTTTTTGAACTTCTCAATGCGGTGCCAGGCAGTTCTCTTAATCCGGCGTTATTGTCTTCAAGCCTTCTCTGAATCTCAATAATTGCATTAGTTGTCAAAAATCCATTTTTCCTAATAAACGTCATTCCGTAGAGCAATGCTTCTCTGTAGCGCAGTACTTCTTTTGTAGCACTATCTATTTGAACCCCATTCGCCGACAATGCGGTGTATAGTTTATCTTGAGTAGTTATTACGTTCTCGATTTCAGAGCTTGCACTTGCCTCCTTCAATATTGCAGCGTTAAGTAAAATATTTGGATTAGGAAGAATATTCACCATCCCCTTCAATTCGGCCAAAACAACTGAGGAATTAACCAATTGCTTTAAAATCTTATTCGACTCCAAAATCGCAAGCTTAGGCGGTAACAATGGCAAATTGTTATAGGCCACACTATTATCAATATTATCAACGCCACGCTTTTTCAATATTTTCCTCCAATCAAATTTGAATTATCATGTAAAAATAATACTATTTTCTTTACTTGACAAGGTTGTCATGTATATTTTTTTTACATGAAGAATTTTCAAATAGAAAGAAGAAATAACTACTTCGCGAACTCGACCTTCTTGAGTTTGTTCCAACTGCCTCGGGTGAAGTCTGGAATTTCAACTGGAGCGGAATTGTTGTTCAAAGAAATTTCCGTGAGTGGTCCCAAGCATGACCATTCAGCTAAATCGTAGACATCCATGTCTAAAGGCAATCCGTTGTGAAGACAATAGATTAATCTGTAATCCATGATGTAGTCCATTCCGCCATGCCCGCCAACCTCTTTCGCTTTTTGTTCAATGTCAATGACAATCGGATGCTTGTATTTCAACATAATTGAATCTCTCATTCCGTCTGAAACATAATCGTGTGCGGTGAATTTTAGATTATTTGGGTTTAACTCTTCACTCAACATTTTTGAATCGAGCGCATAGCCTTCAACCGGATATTTATTCGCGAATCCTTTTGTTCCGGTGAGCTGATACATGCGTGTGTATGGACGAGGAGTTGCAACGTTGTGTTGAATTTCAATGGTCTTTCCCATCTCGGTGCGAATCATGGTTGTGGTGTGATCACCGTTCTTGAAGTCGATCAATTCTGTGTTTGTTGTTTGCTTAATGTGGGCAGGAATATTCACCACTTTCGTGTCCATGGAAACGAGGTAATTCATTTTATCACCGCGATGAATATTTAGCGCGAAGCAAGCCGGTCCCATGCCGTGTGTTGGATAAATGTCTCCTCTGTGGTGCTGGTTATAATCTAATCGCCAGTTGTTCCAATAGTATTTCCAGAACGGTTCAAGGTTGTGAATGTATGAACCTTCAGCATGAAGAATTTCTCCGAACAGCCCTTGCTG
>JBEIFO010000374.1:0-2048 GCA_040382375.1 Crocinitomicaceae bacterium | reverse complement strand
CGTAATTGTATTCGGATCCGGACTGCCTTTCAGCGTTGGCCACTTGCTTGCTAACAAAATCATTTTCCATTCATTTCCAAACAAACTCTCATTCTGAAATTGAAACGCTTTGTTAAATGCTAATTCCTCTGCCTTTTCCTCTTGCGCAGCATCTTGTGTAACATCTTGCTTGTCATCTTGTGTAACATCTTGCTTGTCATCTTGCGTAGCATCTTGTATCACATCTTGCTCTGCATCCTGCTCCGCATCAGGTTTAAACACGGGTGGTGCAACAGGCTTCGGCTTTTCACTTGACGGTTTTGAAGGAAAAAGATCTTCTCGCTTCCAATTCCCTTCTAGCATTTTTGTAAAGACCTTATCACGAGCCGAACGCAAGGAGTCCATCTCTCGATTCACCTTGGTTTCAAACTGATTCATTTCTTTTTCTCTCTGCTGTTTGAATTTCTCGAAATCAGAAATTTGTCCGTGAGAGAGAACAGTGAATAAAGAAATTGAAATGATTAAAAGTAAATTTTTCATTGCTATAAAGATAATCCCATCGGGGTGAATAATCATTCACCCCAAAAAAAATGCCGACATTTCGTCGGCATAATTTTCGCGGAAAGGGGGGGATTCGAACCCCCGGTACAGTTTCCCGTACGACAGTTTAGCAAACTGTTGGTTTCAGCCACTCACCCACCTTTCCTAACGGCTGTTCCTCTTTTACGAGGATTGCAAATGTAAACCGACATTCCTATATTTCAAATTTTTTTTCTATTCCTTCCCGAACTGCTCCTTCAGCGCGGCGTATACCTTGTGCGTAGGCAATCCCATGACATTGAAATAACTTCCTTCCAAATTCACTATTCCAACTAAACCAATAAAATCCTGAGCGCCATAACTTCCTGCTTTATCGAAGGGCTTGTAGTGCTCAATGTAATGACGAAGCTCGGCGTCGCTCATCTCGGCAAAGGTCACTTTCGTGCAATCGGTAAACGAATGTTTCCAGGTGGAAGTGGAGATGCACACACCCGTGTATACTTCATGACTTCTTCCACTCAATTGCTTCAGCATACTTAATGCTTCTTCGAAGTCTGCTGGTTTATTCAACAATGCCCCTTCAACATGAACAACAGTATCTGCGGTAATCACCAACTCATTCGCTTCAGCCGTTTCCAACAGTGCCTCCGCTTTCCGCTCTGCTAAACGCTGCGCCACTTCCGTCAAAGGCCAGGCAGGGTCAATGCTTTCGTCTACATCGGATACACGAACTTCAAACGTTAGTCCCATGCCAGCCAACAATTCCTTCCTTCTCGGAGAGCCCGATCCCAAGACTAACTTGTAGTTGTTCAACAACGGTAATAATTCTTCCATGACTACAAATTTACATCGTAAATTTGCGCGCATGCATCAATTAGTTCTTATCCTCGACTTCGGTTCGCAAGTCACCCAACTTATTGCACGTCGCCTTCGCGAACACAACGTTTACTGTGAGATCAAACCTTGGAACAAGGTCACTTCAATACCAGAAAATTGTGTAGGTGTAATTCTTTCTGGAAGTCCATACAGTGTTCATCAAGAAGGAGCGCCGCTACCTGCGGTTTTTGATATTAATCCGAATCTTCCAATGCTTGGAATTTGCTACGGAGCGCAACTGATGGCACAATTGAACGGAGGAAAAGTTGAGCGCAGCACACACCGCGAATACGGTCGTGCGAACCTAATTAGTCATCAAGCCAGTCACGTTCTATTTCAAGGAATTCCCGACAATTCACAAGTGTGGATGTCGCACGGAGATACCATTACAGGCCTGGGCGAAAACATGGATATCATCTGTAGCACAGAGAATGTGAAAGTTGCAGGATATGCCTTCAAAGACCGTCCGGTTTTCGGAGTGCAATTTCATCCGGAAGTGTTCCACTCAACAGACGGAGGAACCATGTTAAAGAACTTCGTTGTTGACGTATGCGGATGCAAACAAGATTGGACGCCGGCTTCCTTCGCCGACGAAACCATTGCCGATTTGAAAGTTAAATTAGGAGACGATAAAGTTATTCTTGGACTAAGCG
>JBEIFO010000373.1:0-2056 GCA_040382375.1 Crocinitomicaceae bacterium | reverse complement strand
TTCTGAATCGCTCTGTGAGTTTTTTTCGATTTGAGCTATTTCGGTTCCGATATCAGGAAGGACGAAGAAGCGTTCGTCTTCCATGTTTTTCGACATCAATTGAATACCCTTGTCGGTTAATTCAATTTGATTGTTTTTCTCATCAATGACGAAGAACAACTCCGCATCTGCTTTTGGCATTTCACGCTGATTGTCTTGAAGATGGTAGCCTTCTGTTTTTAAAAGGATGGCTTTGATTCCGTCTTCACTTAAAAATTTAATAAGGGCTTTGTTACGCGGTAATCCTCTGTAAGCGCGAAGAAGAGCTAATCCTCCTTCGATTAATTCTTCTTTGTTTGGTGCTCCTGATTCCGGTTGAAGTTTTCTTTTAGCTTCAGTTAAAAAGTCTGTGACAGCCGATTTCTGGGCGTTCATCAGAATTTGAATCTTCGGCTTCAACGCATCGAATTCTTGTTGATCTCCTTTTGATGTTGGACCGGAAATAATAAGCGGAGTTCTTGCTTCGTCAATTAACACGGAATCTACTTCATCAATAATTGCGAAGTGATGTTTACGTTGAACCAAATGCGAAGCTTCAACGGCCATGTTGTCACGCAAATAGTCAAAGCCAAATTCATTGTTCGTTCCGAAAGTAATATGCGAGCGATAGGCATTTCTTCTTGCATCTGAATTGGGTTGGTGCTTGTCTATGCAATCAACACTTAATCCATGAAACTCGTACAAAGGTCCCATCCATTCAGAGTCACGTCGAGCCAAATAGTCGTTCACAGTAACCACGTGAACACCTTTGTTTGCAAGGGCATTCAAGAATACAGGAAGCGTAGCAACAAGCGTTTTACCTTCACCGGTAGCCATTTCTGCAACTTTTCCTTGGTGAAGGGCAATACCTCCAATTAATTGAACATCGTAGTGAACCATGTCCCAAGTAAAGCGGTTCCCAGCAGCAGACCAATTGTTTTTCCAAATGGCGTTGTTACCTTCAATTCGAACGTAATCTTTAGCGGGCTGTGCCGAAAATTCTCTATCGCTTGTGTTAGCGGTAACGGTAATCTCCTCGTTATTCTTGAAAAGCTCTGCAGTGCGCTTAATCACTGCAAAAGCTTCTGGAAGAATTTCCAATAGCACCGCTTCAATCTCTTCGTTAATTGTTGTTCTTACTTTGTCAACCTCACCGTAAATCCCTTCTTTTTCTTCTAAGGCATCTAGAGGAAGTGCGTCAGCTTTCGCATTCAATGCCAAAACTTCGTCTTCTAAATGCTGAACGTGTTTTTGAATACGATCCTGCATTTCCACTGACATACGCCGAACGTCATCTGCACTTGCATTTGAAACAGATTCGCAGGCAGATTTAGTGGCTTTAAGAAGCGGTTGAATGGCTTCAAGATCTTTCTCTTTTTTATCTCCGATTATTTTCTTCAGAATGGTATTCAGCGCTCCAAGCATAGGTTCTTCAATTAATGGTTACAAATGTAACGTGTTCTTTCCTTTTTTAAGGGTATAAAAGCAGTCATTTGAGCCAAGTTCTTAATAAAAGTGGTGCCATAAAATATAGCGGAAAATCTGTCATAAAAACAAAAAAAAATCACAAAAACGACAAATCCCTACGTGGATAAGGGATTCAGAGAAATGAAATTTTGATTGTTAAAAACTAGGCCTTCTTGTTAACTGTTTTAAGTTGCAATTTCACAATCAATAATGAATCTTTGAAGTCCTGAATTTCTTTTTTATTCTTTGGTAGAATAAATAGAATTTATGGAGGCCAAAACACTGAAAAAATAAATTGATGCAGCACGAAGAACCGCTTTTAAAAGAGAACCCAGATAGATTTGTCTTGTTTCCAATTGTCCACCAGGATATTTGGCAGATGTATAAAACATCTGAGGCAAGTTTCTGGACTGCTGAGGAAATTGATTTGAGTGTTGACTTGGTTGATTGGAATACCAAGTTGAACAACGACGAGCGTCATTTCATCAAACATGTTTTGGCTTTCTTCGCGGCGAGCGACGGAATTGTAAATGAGAATTTAGCGGAGAACTTCGTTCGTGAAGTTCAATAT
>JBEIFO010000372.1:0-2063 GCA_040382375.1 Crocinitomicaceae bacterium | reverse complement strand
TAAACCTCTACTGTGCTGAGGCTTGCGTCCGTCTGCAACCAACATAAACACCTTCGTTCCTGTTTGGTCTATTCCAATCACCGTTCTCGGATAAGGCTTCTCTTGCGAGTGATCTCGTGTATCAATTGCCTCAACGCCGTTCAAGATTAAATCAAATCTTCCCCAAATCACATTATACATTTCGGCAGTTAGCTGCTTTACAACATCTCTATCCGTAGAATAAATTCCCTTTCCTTCTTTCGAAAAAGACATAAACGGTCTTTTGTCTGAATCTTCCATCTTCAAAGCAGCCCCCTTCACAACATAATTACCCGTCCATTGACCTAAAGGACAATCATCGCCAGGAGTTGTTCCTGCCTCACCATTGATTGCAATTTCACATTGAAAACGTTTTGCAAACTGTGAGGTTAGCTCCTTCTTTGTAACTGCTGTATCCAACTCAATAGAGAACGTTTTCAAATCTGCAATGGCCAAGACAACAAATGCGTTCGGGTTTTGAAAATTCAATTGAAAAACTTCTATTCCCGGTTTCGCCCAAATGGTCTTAACAACCGGAGCGCCTAAATCACCTATTTGAATGTTGTCAAAAGAAACTGCTGTAGAGTATAAGCTGTCCTTCGCAACTTCTACAACAGGAACAATATTGGAAGATAGCAATTGGTCTTCCTCTTTTTGAAGTTCCGCACGAGCGTCCAATATCACCGCAAAAACTATTGGAATTCCAGCTAACACAAAACTAATACACCAAAGTGTTGTGGTCTTTTCAGTGCTGTTTCGAAAAAAAATCTTTTTGAAGAAAAATAAAAATCCCAACCATATTAGGCCGGCAGAAACTAACCAAATAAGCAACTGAAAGGCAATTGGAAATTGCGACAACCTCCAGAAAAGAGCACTTAAATCGTCAAGAAAAACGTTAATCTGATCTCCCATAATAATTGCAAATATATATCCGCAGAAGAAATTCTATCTTTGAAAAATGAATCACAAAGTAGATCTCACCACCAAGCTTGGAATTTTAGGAGGCGGACAGCTCGGCAGAATGCTCATTCAAGAAGCCGTTAACTTCAACATTCACATCTCTGTATTAGACCCTTCGGTTAACGCGCCCTGCGCAGACCTTGCAAATAATTTTGTAGTTGGAAATTTCAACGATTATCAAACGGTTCTCGATTTCGGAAAAACAGTAGATGTTCTTACGATCGAAATTGAACACGTAAACATTGAGGCACTTGAAGAATTGGAACGTCTCGGAAAGAAAGTTTTTCCAAGACCACAAGCACTTCGCACCATTCAAGACAAAGGACTTCAAAAACAATTTTACAAAGCGAATGATATTCCAACCGCTCCCTTCCACCTAATCGATAACGCAGAAGATGCGTTGTTGTTTAAGGAAAAAGGACCGTTCATGCAGAAGCTTCGCAAAGGCGGATATGATGGAAAAGGTGTTACTCCGCTTCGCACAGAATCCGAGTTTAACGCGGCTTTCAACGCACCCAGTGTATTGGAAGAATTCGTTCCTTTCGTGAAAGAGTTAGCAGTTATTGTTGCTCGAAATGAAAACGGAGAACTGGCTACTTTTCCTTTGGTTGAAATGGAATTCAATCCGGACGCGAACTTGGTTGAATTCATTTTCTCTCCAGCCAACGTGAACATTGAAATTGAAAACAACGCGAAAAACATCGCAACCGACATCGCCAACAAACTCGAACACGTTGGTTTATTAGCCATAGAATTATTCCTCACCGAAGACGGAAATTTATTGGTGAATGAAATCGCTCCTCGTCCGCACAACAGCGGTCACCACACCATTGAAGCCTGCTTCGTTTCGCAATACGGCATGCACCTTCGCGCTATCTTGAATATGCCTTTAGGCAGCACAGGATTGCGCACTCCAGCGGTTATGATTAACCTCTTAGGTGAAAAAGGATTCGAAGGAAAAGCCCGTTACGAAAACATAGAAGAAGTCCTTCACACCGAAGGTGCATACATTCATTTATATGGAAAGGAAGACACCAAGCCCTTCCGAAAAATGGGACACATTACAGTGTGTAATTCGAATCTGG
>JBEIFO010000371.1:0-2064 GCA_040382375.1 Crocinitomicaceae bacterium | reverse complement strand
CATTTTGGCGACTTTACTCCGAATAGAAACGAGCATATTCTTGAAGCCATTTCTTGCACCGACATCAATAAAAAAGACCTTCGTCAAACAACCAAGCGTGTGGTGACTGTTTTGGTTGAAATGTTACAGAACATTTCTATTCATGGCGAAAGGGGTGAGAATGGATTAATGAATGCCTACTGCGTTGTGGCTAAAGGAAATGATTATTTCCGTCTGTGCACCGGGAATATGCTGAGTGTGGCGGCGGCGAAATCACTTATGCGTCGTTTAGAATTACTCACCGAATTCGATAAAGAAGATCTTCGTACCAAGATTCGTCAACGCCTGAAAGACGAAGGTCTAAGCGATAAAGGCGGTGCTGGTTTAGGCCTGTTGACTATTGCGAAGAAAGCTGAAAAAGGATGGTCGTATCGTTTCGATTTAATGGAAAAGGATATGGTTTATTTTCAGTTGAACGTTTCGGTTCCAATGGTAGAAAAATAATGAGAGTTCTTCTTTTTTTGAGTGCGTTTTTTCTTTTTAATTCCTTCATATTTTCTCAAAGCAAAATTTATAAATTCGATTTAAGTCTTATTGAATCGAAGGGTGCTACGCTTGCCGAGGGATTGAAATCTACCGATTATGAAATTCAATTGCGCGCGGCACAACAGGCAGCCACATGGGGAAAGGCTGAACACATTCAGGATTTGATTTTTCTGCTTTTCAATTTAAGAAACTCGATTACGCTTCCAAAGCACTACGAAACTATGGCTGCAGCGGCTTATGCACTTGGACAAATTGAAGGCTCCAATGTGCAACAAATTGAAGCTTTACAGACAACGGTTCTAAATGTTTCAAATCAGAAATTAGTCAAAGAATCTTGGATAGCACTAGGTAAATCGTTGCACGAAACGGCTTCATTGGGAGTTCGTCTTGAAGATGCTTACACAAAGCATCCGGAAATTCCGCACAACCAATATGCTTGCTTGGCTTTGGCCGCTCACAAGAGAATCAATCAAGATGATTTTGTAAAGTTTATTTTAGATCAAGATGATATTTTAAATTGGGAAGAAGATGCGCGAGTGGCCTTGGCGCAAGTCCTTGCAAGAACAGATTATGATTTTCTATCTGGAAATGCACCGAGCGATACGCTTTACAAATCGAAAGTGAAGCGTTGGGTTCAAAATGAAAAGTCGAAATACGTTCGCCTGCAATTTGGAAGATTAGCCAGTCGTTATGAATGGTGGACGTTGCTAAACGATTTGGCTTGCAGCGAAGACGAGCAAATAGCTGAACCAGCAATTCAAGTAATGCTCGCTAAGGATTCGACTTTCATTTCAAATATTTTTTGGGTTGATTTGAAGAAGAAAACAAGTGCCTTCAATTACATGCGCGTAGGTATTCATTTCAATCAATTCAATTTCGATCAAATTCGAGAAGTCTTGCGCGCCATGCCGGAGAATAGCCGCGAGCAAATAGAGTTGGCCGGTGTATGGAATGAAAACGGACATCCCGATGCGCAGAATTTCATCATGCATAAATATTCAGAAGCAGAAGATCTGTTTCATAGAATCCTCTGGGTGCGTCAGATGTCGAACTCTTATTTATTCATAGACTCGTTGGTCATCAACGACTTCCCAACCGCGCCACCAGCTCTGCAATATGCCATTACCGAATGTGTCCTCGATTACGCGAAGAGCAATCCGAAATACAACGAGATGTTATATCCGGGTTGGTTCGCTGTGTTGTGGACCTCTCAAGATGCGGGTGTAATCTCACTTTTAGCCACGTGGGCTATTGAGAATGCTGAACGCGTAAAAGGCAATGCTTTCCTAGGGATGAGCATTAAACAGGCGCTTCCGTTATTTCAAAAAACAGAGACTGTAGAAACGTACAATGCGCTGTTAGATGCATACAATGCGACACAGATGGATGAAGGTGTGCTGGTGAGAATGCAACAAGTAACGCGTCCTTTTCCTTCCGAGAAAGAATGGAAAAAGAATCGGTCGTGTAAGGTGAAATTGAAAACAGATGTAGGAACTGTTGTGCTAAAACTGAACGGAATGAACGCACCTGAAAGTGTTG
>JBEIFO010000370.1:0-2065 GCA_040382375.1 Crocinitomicaceae bacterium | reverse complement strand
GACATCTGAAGTAACTGTTGTATTGGATGCGAAGACCAGAGGAGAAGCCATCTTCACCCTGAAGTATTTGGTTCGCAACGCCGGTTGGGCGCCGAAGTATGATGTTCGCGCAGAGAATGCCATTGATCCGGTGAAGCTCGATTACCACGCGAATGTGTTTAACAAATCTGGATTGGATTGGACAGAAGTGTTGATGATTTTAAGTACGAGCGAACCTTTACAAGGGGCTGAGAAGCCAACGTTAGAGACGTGGGATATTGCAGAATCTACAACAAGAATTGCCGGCGTTCAGAAGAATTTGGAGTCAGTAATGATTATGGATTCGAAGAGCAATCGCAGCGATTATTTGAAGAAGGAAGACAGAGGTGGAGAAGATGAAGTGGCCTTTCAGCAAGTGGCTGTGCAAGAGTTGAGCGCCGAGTTCGAGATTGAATTGCCCTACACTATTTTGGCAGACGGCAAGCCTTATGTTGTAGACGTTACCTCGTTCACCTTGCCTGCAACCTACATGCATTATGCTGTTCCGAAGCAAGACGCCGATGCATTCTTAACAGCTAAGGTTGTCGGTTGGAACGCGCTGAATTTAGTAAGTGGAAAGGCGAGTGTGTATTTCGCCGGTACGTATTTGGGACAGAGTTTCATTAACACAGCCTCTGTAGACGATACGCTTTCACTTTCGTTGGGAAGAGACAAGCGTGTAGCTTTGTCGCGCAAGCAGAAGTCTGAATTGAGCAAGCGTCAGTTGCTGGGCAACAACGAGAAGGAAACCTTCTATTTCGAAACAACAGTGCGCAACAACCGCGACAAGGAGATCAATGTTTTGTTGGAAGACCAACTGCCTATTTCTTCCGATGGAGAAATTGAAGTAGCCATGTTGGAAATTTCTGGTGCCGAATTAGAGAAGAACACCGGAAAGCTTTCTTGGAATATAAAGCTAGCACCTGGCGAAAGCAAAACAATAACGCTCGGTTACAGCATTAAGACTCCGAAGTCTATGAAGGTTTCGAATATTAAGTATAGAGTGATTTCTTCTCCAAGCTTTTAATCTGATGAAATCAGATCAATCACTTCGTGATCAATTCTTCGAATCAATCTTTCAGATCAATCCTGCGGATCAAACCTTCGGTGAAATCGGAACGATTGATCACGTAGTGATTGATTGCAACGCGATTGATCATCGAAGATGATTAAAAAAAGTTCCTTTTACGATTTTTTTAGGGGTCCCATCGTAATCACATAACGAAGTATCGCTTGCTCTTCGCTCTTGTCTAGGCCAGCAGCTTTGTCTTTGTTCGCCATTTCAACCATTTCAGGTACATGGTGCTTCCATCCGCGAACGCCTTCAGATGCTGGATCTTTTAACGCGTGACAACTTTGGCAATGCTCTGTGTACAAAACTTGTCCAGTTTGCAATTCAGCGAGAGTTACTCCAGAGAATTCCGTTTTCGCTAAACTTAAATCGGCTTCAGTAATTGCTACTTGCTTCGAAGCGGCACATCCCACAGCTACAGCTGCAATAGAAAGAAAGATCCATTTTTTCATGAAGCCAAGATAATTGATTTATCCTAATTTCTTCTACCTTCGAATACAAATGAAACTAAAGTCACTTTTACTCGAAACCTTCCTTCATTGGGAAAATCAAGAAGAAAACCGCTCGCACTTCAAAGCGTTACTGCAAGAACAACAGCCCAATCAATGGGATCTCATTGTTCTTCCTGAAATGTTTTCTACTGGATTTACCATGAATACCACTGTGTCTGAAGAGCTTGTCAATGGAGAGTTTCCGAGTGTTACGTTGTTGAAGGAAGAGGCTGCGCGTTTAAACGCTGCAATTGTTGGAAGTCTCTCCGTACGCGAGGAAGGGAAGGTCTACAACCGTTTGTTCTTTGTGCGTCCAAGCGGAGAAGTTTCAACGTACAACAAGCGTCATTTGTTCTCCTTCGCCGGAGAACACAAACACTACGAAGCAGGGCAGGAGCAATGCTTGGTGGAATGGCGCGGATGGAATATTCTGCTGAACATTTGCTACGACTTACGCTTTCCAGTTTGGTCGCGAAATGAAGTG
>JBEIFO010000369.1:0-2081 GCA_040382375.1 Crocinitomicaceae bacterium | reverse complement strand
TAAAAAAGGAGCTTGAAGGACTTATGGAAAAATGGGAAAATCTTGCCGCGGAATAATTATTTTCCGTGACAAGATTTGTATTTCTTTCCTGAACCGCATGGACACGGTTCATTACGATTAATTTTCGGGTCAGCAACAACTGGTTCACTGCGTTGTTGAGAAATTCGTTCACCAGCTTCTTGGGCTTGACTTGCATGTTGATTCAAGTTTCCAGAGTCTGCTTTCATTGTTTGTGTTCGAACGACTTCCCGCTGTGGCGCTTGATTGACTTGGCTTCCAGAGGGAAGTTGACAGGTCAATAAGAAGTTCGCAATTTCAGCATTCGTCTTAGTAATCATAATTCGAAACAAATCGAAACTTTCTTTTTTGTAAATCAATAAAGGATCTTTTTGCTCATGAGCAGCGAACTGCACATTACTTCTTAAGTCGTCCATGGCACGAAGATGCTCTTTCCAGTTTTGATCGATAATGGCCAACGTAATTCCTTTTTCAAGGGCGCTAATCATTTCTTTTCCACCAGAAGAATGTGCTTTTTCTAAATTAACAGCAACTTGAATTCCTTTCAAACCATTGTTGAATGGAATGGCGATGTTCTGATAACCTTGTGAATTGGTGCGGTATACATTTTCAATCACAGGGAAAGCCTCTTCAGCAAGACTATCAATACGTGAAGTGTAAGCCATTAAAACAGCCTCGTAAGTTGCATGAATCACATTCATTTCATTTTCTTGAATGAAATGATCATGTGTCACGGGCGCTTCAATACCGAAATAACGCAACAATTCAATTTTGTAGGCGTCGTAGTTTTTCACACTGTGGGCATACGAAACAGCTGCTTGAGCTAAGTCGTATAGCATATTGTCGATATCAAGCTTCAAGCGCTCTCCAAACAAAGCGTGTCTTCTGCGTTTGTAGATAACCTCACGCTGAGCATTCATAACGTCATCGAATTCCAACAAACGTTTGCGAATACCAAAGTTATTTTCTTCAACTTTTTTCTGAGCTCTTTCAATGGAACTGGTAATCATTGAATGCTGAATAACCTCGCCTTCCTTCAGGCCAAGTCTATCCATCATTTTAGCAATACGATCACTTCCAAATAAACGCATCAAATCATCTTCCAATGCAACATAGAAAGAAGAAGATCCTGGATCTCCTTGACGACCCGAGCGTCCGCGTAACTGGCGGTCAACACGACGAGAGTCGTGACGCTCCGTTCCAATAATGGCTAATCCTCCCGAATCTTTAACCCCTTCTCCAAGTTTAATGTCGGTACCGCGACCGGCCATGTTTGTTGCAATGGTAACCGTTCCTGCTTTTCCCGCAAGAGATACAATTTCCGCTTCTTTTTGGTGAAGCTTCGCATTCAAAACTTGGTGGTCAATACCGCGTTGACGAAGCATTCTGCTTAAAACTTCAGAAACTTCAACGGTGGTAGTACCAACCAAAACAGGTCTTCCGGCTTCACGCAGCTCTGCAATTTCTTCAATTACAGCATTGTATTTTTCTCTCTTCGTTTTGTAAATTTTATCGTCCTGGTCCTTTCTAGAAATAGCACGATGCGTAGGGATAATCATAACATCTAACTTGTAGATGTCCCACAATTCTCCCGCTTCTGTTTCTGCCGTTCCTGTCATACCCGCAAGTTTGTGGTACATACGGAAGTAATTCTGTAAGGTAACAGTAGCGTAGGTTTGTGTAGCTGCTTCCACCTTCACATTTTCTTTCGCTTCAATGGCTTGGTGAAGTCCGTCAGAGAATCTACGACCTTCCATCATACGTCCGGTTTGCTCATCAACAATTTTCACTTTGTTGTCCATGACCACGTATTCCTTGTCTCTTTCGAAAAGTGCGTATGCTCTAAGAAGTTGGTTAATGGTGTGAATGCGTTCGCTTTTCACACTGTAATCGCGTTGAAGTTCTTCTAAGGCGCTCACGCGTTCTGAATCGCTCTGTGAGTTTTTTTCGATTTGAGCTATTTCGGTTCCGATATCAGGAAGGACGAAGAAGCGTTCGTCTTCCATGTTTTTCGACATCAATTGAATACCCTTGTCGGTTAATTCAATTTGATTGTTTTTCTC
>JBEIFO010000368.1:0-2085 GCA_040382375.1 Crocinitomicaceae bacterium | reverse complement strand
CTACGAACCTTTTGTTATGAACGACGAGGGAAAGCGCGTAGATGTTCGTCATTATGCCGACAGCGATCACGTGTGTTTAGACGGAGGATTTCTTTCGAATTATCCGATTTGGGTGTTCGATGAAGCACCTTATGTGCAAGACCCAATGATTACCCTAGGCTTCCGCATAGACAGTGAGTATCAGATAACCGTAGATCGCACCAAGACGAAATCAGATCCTTATTATCCCATTCACGGCACGAAAGATTTGGTTGGAAGTGTGTACTACATCATGAAGGAAAACCTCAATCGCTTCATGCTAACCGAACTCGACTGGGAGCGAACCATTAGCATTTCAGATGCAGGTATTGGTCCGAAAGTGAAGAAGCTTTCTCAAGAACAAAAGGAGTCGTTTTTGAAGGAAGGGAAGAGAGGGGTGAGGAGGTATTTTGAGGAGGGGTACTGATGTGGCGGAGCCACTAATGCCCAAAGGGCGAATGTGGCAGAGCCACTAATGCCCAAAGGGCGAATGTTCTTCGAACGAATGCCTGCGGCTAATGTGTAAACACGTAAGTTATGCTGCGGGTAAATGTCCAAAAAGCCCTGAATACATTGCTTTTCAGCGTTTTGTGAAAATTGTTATGAGAATATGGGTTTCTTTTTTTTCGTGAAGTGACACAACATCTTTGTCGAAAAATTACAACTATGATTCCAATTCATCAAACAGCAAAGGACTTTGCCGTAACAGCAGTTAAATTAGGCAAGCGATTGCAAACCCAAGAAAGAGAGTTCAACATTTCCAATCAACTTATTCGAAGTGCCACTTCAATAAGCGCGAATCTTCATGAAGCTCGAAGTGCAGAGTCTTTGAAAGATTATACCCACAAGGTTTTTATTGCATTCAAAGAAGCCAGCGAAACAAAATACTGGATTAACCTCTTGCATGAAACAGAGTACATTCCTACGGAAGAGTTCAATGAATTAAACAAGCAAATCCGCGCCATTGGTGCAACTCTCTACGCACTATCAACTGCCATGCGGAAAAAACTACAAAACGAAAAGAATTCAAAGTAATAAACTCTAGCGTCGAAGACATTCGCCAACGGCATTCGCAGCTGTGCTGCATTCGTGCTTTAGCACATTCGCCTTCGGCATTCGTTGCTCTGCAACATTCGTCCTTCGGACATTCGTTGCTTCGCAACATGAGTGGCTACGCCACATTCTTGCGTTCCGCAAAGTATTTCTGCAACTCCCTCTTCACCTCATCTTTCAACACCCACAATCCAATGAGGTTCGGGAAGGCCATGCCTAAGATCATCATGTCGGAAAAGTCTACGACAGCACCGAAGCTGCTAACCGTTCCGAGAACGGTGCAGAATAAGAACAGGAGGTTGAACGATTGCTTGATCCACCATTTGTCGCCGAAGAGATATGCCCAACTTTTCATTCCGTAATAAGACCAAGAGATCATGGTGGCATAGGCGAAAAGGACAATGCAAATCAAAAGGATCCAATCGGTCCAAGGGAAGACCGAGCGAAAGGCTGCTGCTGTCAATGCACTTCCGTTTAACCCTTGCGGATCTGTTGCGAATCCGGTGAATACCAATACCAACGCGGTCATGGTGCAAACGACTACGGTGTCAATAAACGGTTCCAACAACGAAACCATTCCTTCCGTTACAGGCTTGTTTGTTTTCGATGTTGAATGTGCAATACTTGCAGATCCAATTCCAGCTTCGTTGCTGAACGCCGCTCTGCGAAAGCCCATCATCATAACGCCAATGAATCCGCCTTTCATTCCATCTGGAGAAAATGCGCCGTTAAAAATCAATGAAAAGGCCTCCCCAATGTGCGAAATATTCATTCCAATAATCACTAAAGCAAATCCACAATAGACAACCACCAAAGCGGGTATCATTTTATCCGTAACACGAGCAATGCTTTTTATTCCACCTACAATAACAAATCCTACTGAGATCGCGAACGCTACACCAATCCACAATGCGTATTCTTCAGATCCTGGAATAGTGGTTTTCACCATGTCAAAGGCCTGATTCGCTTGTACCATGTTCCCTCCGCCAAGTGTTCCGCCAACACACATGATTG
>JBEIFO010000367.1:0-2089 GCA_040382375.1 Crocinitomicaceae bacterium | reverse complement strand
TATCTATTTGCGCAGATAATTCTTGAACAGCACCGGCACTCGCAATGATGAAAAAGATAAGCAGCATGAAGATGATGTCAGAGAGTGTGGACATGCCAGACTCAATGTGTACTTTGTGTTTTCTTCCGAAGTTCATGTTGCCTCCTATTAGTTCATGGGTTCATCAAGAATGTCTACAAACTCTACAGCATGAGATTCCATGGTATTCACCAATCTTCCAATGCGCGTTACCAAGGTGTTGTATGCAACGTAAGCCAACATACCCACAACCAATCCTGCAGCAGAAGAAATCATTTTAATGTAAAGACCTTGTGACACTACGCCGATTTCAATTTTACCCACATTCGAGATGTCGTGGAAGATGGTAATTACTCCGATAACTGTTCCTAAGAATCCGAACATCGGCGCAATAGATGCGATGATGGCTAAGATGGAAGTATTCTTTTCCAAATTAGAAATTTCTAGTTTTCCAGAATTCTCAATGGCACCTTTGATGTCTTCAAGAGGTTTGCCAATGCGCGCAATTCCTTTTCCAATCATACGTGCACCCGGGGTGTTGGTTGTTGCGCAAAGGTTTTTAGCAGAATCCAATTTTCCTTGATTGATGTACTGCTTGATGTTCATCATGAAGTTTGAATCTTCGTTGTTCGCTTTTGCAACCGTGAGCCATCTTTCAACGAAGATGTAAATGGTTATTACGCTCATGATTAAAAGCGGAATGTAGATGTACCAACCTTTAAGAACTAAGTCTGTGATTGATAGTTTATCAGAACTTTCAGCAACGGGTGCTTGAAGAAATAAAATAGCTGACTCCATAATTTTTCGAATCTGTGTGTTTAATGTAACGTTCAAATTTGGAAAGAATTGCCCAAGAATTTTTTCACCATTGAATGGAGTTATTCAGATGTCGTGGTTGATAGAACTTCTTTAAATGTATCTCGGATCTTTTTTGAAGGGGATTTTTTCAAGTTCTGTGCATTCAATGGAATAGGCACCGAACTCTTCCAACACCGTTCCGAAGATCTTGTAAATACCGCGTCCTCTGAAGTTTCCGAAGGATGAGCTGTTCGGGAAATGCACCGTGTCGAAGAACTGAAGGTCTTTGTCTAAGAACGTCCCGAAGCCCATGAGTTCACCTTTACTCGTTCGTGTCTTCTTCACATTCACGAGATAACCTACCGCAGAAATTTTTTTGTTTAGGTGGAAGGGAAGTTGCTCTGCTACTTCGATAACCGTTAATTCTTCAGATGCCAACTCAAAGGGAGAGCAAAGCGGAAATCCAATGAGCTCCATTTCGTCGAAGGCGTTTTCCAACCAATCGTCTTGAAATTTAGGAAGCGTTAAATTCTTTTCCGGCTCTTCGAAAAGAGATGGACCCATTTCGGGTTTATCTGGATTCCCGTGAAAGTGCGTTTCCCACAACAAATCTTTTTTTGGTTTGTTGAATTTCCGACAAGCACCAATGCGAATGAGTAGGCTCATTTGTTCAACAGACACATGCGCTTGATCCATGAGTTGCGCAATGCTACGAATGTCATCGGATTGACGAAGTTTAAGAATGCGCGCAATGGTGTTGGCTTCTAAACTTTTTACTAAACCAAAACCAAGAATAATTTCTTTGCCATGCAAGACACACGTTGCATCGCTTTCCCAAATGCAGGGCGCAGAAATTTTCGCGCCGTGCTTCATGGCTTCCAACACATAAATTTCGGTGTCGTAAAAACCTCCGAAGTGATTCAGCGTTGCTGTCATGTATTCAATGGGGTAGTAGGCTTTCAGAAATAAACTCTGATAACTCTCAACCGCGTAGCTCGCGCTGTGCCCTTTCGCAAAGGCATACCCAGCGAAGCTTTCAATCTGTCTCCAAATTTCAGCAACATCGTTCAGTGCATTTCCTTTCGAAATGGCTTTTTCGAAAAACGATTCTTTGGTTCGTTCGAACTCTTCTCTTCCGCGAAACTTGCCGCTCATTCCTCTTCGCAATACATCGGCTTCAGCCAAGGTGAGTCCGCCGAAGTAGTGTCCAACTTTAATCACGTCTTCCTGATAAACCATGACGCCGTATGTCTCGGGCATAATTGCGAGCAGC
>JBEIFO010000366.1:0-2108 GCA_040382375.1 Crocinitomicaceae bacterium | reverse complement strand
GAAGTTCAAAAAGAAATTTGAAAGAACGGGGGTTGTTAAAGAATTGCGTGCTCGTCAACAATTCACTAAGCCAAGTGTTCGTCGTCGTGACGAAATCAAACATGCTGTTTACATTGCTGCAATGAAGCGTGAAGAGAATTCTTAATTGAATTGAACAATATTTACGAAAGGTCTTGGGTTATCCCGAGACCTTTTTTATTTTCACCAAGTGAACACCACTCCATTCTTTGAATACTTAACCAGCGAAAAGCGATCTTCTGTTCATACAGTTTCCGCTTATCGCAGCGATATTGGTCAGTTCGAAGACTTCATGCTCGTTCAATTCGAAATAGCCAGTGAGCTATCCATTAACAGCACGCATATTCGCAGCTGGATAAGCGAACTCATGATTCAAGAAATTTCTGAACGAAGTATTCACCGGAAATTGTCTGCACTCAATGCCTGGTTTCGATTTTTACTCAAGCGAAAGGAGCTCGAATTCAATCCCGCAAAAGGAGTGACAAAGCCTAAGCGGCCTTCACGCCTACCTGAGACATTGCAAGAGCAACAGGGAGTTGATTTATATAGGCTTGCCGACACTGATAACGCTTCAGAAAAACTCAACGCATTGCTTATTCAGCTATTTTACGAAACGGGAATTCGGTTGTCGGAAATGATGGGCCTAAAGCATCGTGACATTGACTTTGGCATTGGCCAAATAAAAGTTTTAGGCAAGCGAAACAAAGTTCGATATGTCCCCGTTAACGAAGAAATGATGCAGAAGTTAAAATTACACATGAGCGAATCAACATTTCAAAGTGGGGACTCTGCGCTTTTTCAGAATGAAAAAGGAAATTCGTTAAGCCGCTCTAGTTTTTACAGACGCGTTAAATCTTCCCTTACCCTGATTACCACTCAAAAGAAAAAGAGTCCTCATGTTTTGCGTCACAGTTTTGCAACACACATGTTAAACAACGGAGCTGACTTGAATCACATCAAAGAAATATTGGGTCACGCTAATTTAGCCGCGACACAGGTATATACTCATTTGAGCACAGACCGATTGAAACGCATTCATGCTCATTTACATCCAAGAGAAAACAATTCACCTAAAAACTAAAGATTATGCAAATTACCGTCCAGAGCATTCATTTCGACGCCGACGTACAGTTGATCGAATTCGTAGAGGAGAAAACAAAAAAATTAGGTGTGTTTCATCCTGCCATTCACAAAGCTGAAATTATTCTCCGATTAGATAAAAACGGGGATCAGGAGAACAAAATAGCCGAAATTATTTTAAAAGTACCTGGAACAGAGCTCTTTGCAAAAAAACAATGCAAGACATTTGAAGAAGCTGTGGACTTAACGGTTGATGCGCTCAAACGTCAGATTGAAAAAAATAAGGAAAAGCAGTAAAAAAAATGTTTCAGAGTTTGTATATATCAAAATAATAACTACATTTGCACCCCTAATTTACGGATTAGGGGTGTTTTGTTGTAGTTCTTTGAATCACTAAAAACGTTTTTTACGCCGGTGTAGCTCAGCTGGCCAGAGCAGCTGATTTGTAATCAGCTGGTCGGGGGTTCGAATCCCTCCACCGGCTCCATTTAACATGTGGCCCACGCAGCAAGAGATCAGGGGAGTTACCAGAGTGGCCAAATGGGACAGACTGTAAATCTGTTGTCTTACGACTTCGGTGGTTCGAATCCACCACTCCCCACGAAATTCCCCGAAAATCGAAACCCAATCGACAACGGTACAATGCGGGAGTAGCTCAGTTGGTAGAGCATTAGCCTTCCAAGCTAAATGTCGCGAGTTCGAGCCTCGTCTCCCGCTCCACAGTGTTCCAAACCGAAGCAGTGTTCTTCAAGCCGTTGTAGCTCAGGGGTAGAGCACTTCCTTGGTAAGGAAGAGGTCACGGGTTCAATTCCCGTCAACGGCTCATCGGTTTCTTGCACCTCAACATCATGTAAAATCAGGTATTTCAGTCCTTTCGACCCCAACCACGTATTTTTTTTTTAATTTATCTAGATAAAATAACAACAAAAACAATCGCCAATGGCTAAAGAGAATTTTGATCGTTCCAAACCCCACGTGAACATTGGAACAATTGGTCACGTTGACCACGG
>JBEIFO010000365.1:0-2110 GCA_040382375.1 Crocinitomicaceae bacterium | reverse complement strand
TTAGCAATAGGATAAAACGCCTCTTCGAAATGAAAGATTTTTGTAGAGGCGTTTTCTTGTTCTACAATAGAAATCACGTCGAACCTGGGTTCTAGCGAATAGTTGTGCAGCACAATGAACAAGTGCGCTGCACGAATCAATTTCTGTCGCTTACGCGGATTCACCGCATCTAACGGATTACCGAAGGCATCGGTGCTGCGTGTTTTTACTTCAACAAAGACGAGATAATCATGATCAATCATGATTAAGTCAACTTCATACGGATCTATTCGCCAATTCATGGCGACTTCCTTGTATCCTTTTTTCTTTAAAAATTCAAGCGCTTGGGCTTCGCCTTTTTTTCCTAATGCGGTGTGGTTCATGGTTAAGCAATTACATTTGCTGCAAATTATTTCATTCTATGAAAAATCTTCTTGCTTTCCTGTTTGTGTTTATGGGCATAACAAGTTTCGCTCAGAGCTCAACCGAGCCGCAGTCTTCATGGCGCGGGGTTTCCGATCGCAAGGGACAGAATTATTTTTATTGGGGTTATAACCGGGCTTCCTACCTAAGAAGCTACATTCATTTCAAGGGAGACGGATACGATTTCGAATTGAAAGAGGCGAGTGCAACCGATATGCCCGCGAAGTTTGATCCAAACGTTTACCTAAATATTAAGTATTTCAGTGTGCCTCAATTCAATGTTCGCTTTGGTCGCTTTCTTACCGATCAGTTTTCTGTTTCTGTAGGATGGGATCACATGAAGTATCGTTTAACACCCACGCAGACGTGCATCTTAAACGGTTATATCGACACAACGAAATACGCGGGACAACAATACACGGGGAACTTCAACAATCAACAAATTTTGTACACCACCAGCTTCATGGATTTCCACCACAGCAACGGATTTAATTTTATTCGTGCTGCTGCTGAATACCGTGCTCCTGTTTGGAAAGACAAAACCAATAAGTATGGCTTGTACATGTGGTGCTCTGGAAACTTAGGCATCTTCTTGCCTTGGACCGATTTCACCTTTTACGGAGAACGTCACCTCAATTGGCTGCACGTTGCAGGATGGGGCTGGAGCGCGTCATCTGGACTTCGCATGGAAATGGGCAAACACTTCTTCGCACAAGTTGGCGCACAATTCGGAAGATCTTACTTAGGTGACATCATGTTGGAAGACGGCGACAAAAACGCACGCGCTCAACAATCCATTACCTTCATGGAACGCTCGTGGTCTATCGGAACCTACTTTGGTGGAGGAAAGAAGAAACATCCTGCGGATCAATCGAAATAACCTCACTCCTCCGGATCAATCGAAATAAATTTCGATCAATCTCTACGAGATCAATCTGACTTGGTCAGAGAATTAAATCGTCGAAGACCCTCGTTGCTTGCAACCCTCGTCCAAAGGACCTTCGCAAAGTTATTTGCCCTCGCGTAGCAATACGCCCTCGTCCTTCGGACTAAATGTGTATCGCCCGCTTCCCCGTTGCATCCAACGCCGCTTCCTTGAAGCTCTCGGTGAATGTTGGGTGAGCGTGAGAGATGCGTCCAATGTCTTCCGCACTAGCACGGAACTCCATGGCCACAACTGCTTCAGCAATCATGTCTGCGCAACGCGGACCAATCATGTGAACGCCTAAAATCTCATCAGTGTCTTTGTCGGCCAATACTTTCACCAATCCATCGGTGTCCATACTCGCACGCGCTCTTCCGCTGGCTTTGAATGGGAAGCTTCCTACTTTGTAGTTCGTACCCATCTCTTTCAATTGCTCTTCGGTATATCCAACGCTTGCAACTTCAGGCCATGTGTAAACAACACCCGGAATTAAGTTGTAGTTGATGTGCGGTTTTTGTCCGGCAATAACTTCAGCCACAAATGTTCCTTCTTCTTCTGCTTTGTGCGCAAGCATAGCGCCTTTCACCACATCGCCAATGGCGTAGATGTTTGGAACGCTCGATTGCAAATGATTGTTCGTTACAATTCTTCCGCGCTCGTCTACTTGAACACCCGCTTTGTCTAATCCTAAATTGTCTGTGTATGGCTTTCTTCCAACCGAAACAAGAACGTAATCACCTTCAAGCGTTAGCTCTTCTCCTTTCGCGTTGTCTGCTTTCACAG
>JBEIFO010000364.1:0-2114 GCA_040382375.1 Crocinitomicaceae bacterium | reverse complement strand
TTTCGTGCGAGGAAAAAAAGGAAAGGGCGGTAAAATTGAAAATCAGAATATCTACTTCAGCTATCTCATGGATGACGGTTACTGGAGTGAGCCATCTGAGATTCCAGGATTTGTAAATACTAAGGGAAGAGAGGAAAGTGTGTTTATTCACCCCGATGGACAGACCATGTACTTCTCTTCAGATGGACACGCGGGCATGGGTGGGCTCGATATTTTTGTTTCACACATGCAGTCCAATGGTGACTGGGGAAGACCTGAAAATCTCGGATACCCCGTCAATACATCTGCCAATGAGAACTCCATTCAAGTGACTGCGCAAGGAGATATAGCTTTAATGGCGAGTAATCGTGAAGGTGGAAATGGAGGGCTCGATCTTTATTCCTTTGAACTTCCTGAAAACGTAAGACCGCGTTTCGTGAATTATGTTGAAGGATACGTTTATGACAGCAATACAAAAGCTCCTTTGGATGGCAAATTCCAATTATTAAATTTAAGTACAGGAGACGTTGTGGCTGAAGGGTATTCCAATTCTAGTCGAAACGGATACTATTTGGTTTGCTTGCCAATTGGGAACGACTACGCCCTTAATGTAACGTCTGAGAATTACTTGTTCTACTCTTCAAACTTTTCACTCATTAATTCAGTAGAAACGGAACCGTATAGAAAAGACGCCCCTCTTCAAAAAATGAATTCAGGAGCAACCATTGTTCTTGAAAACATCTTCTTCAAAACTAATAGTGCGAACCTCGAAAGCGAATCGTTCATTGAATTGACGAAGCTTACCGAGCTTTTGGTTAAGAATGAGACTTTGCGTATTCGCATTGAAGGACATACGGACAGCGATGGAGATGAAGCTGCTAATTTGAAGCTTTCACAAGCACGAGCACTCAGTGTAAAAACATATTTAGAATCGAAAGGAATTGTTGCAAGCCGAATAGAATCTGAAGGATACGGCGAATCGCAGCCTATAGAATCCAACGCCACTCCAGAAGGAAAAGCAAAGAATCGAAGAACGGTTTTCAGAGTTCTTTAAAACAAATAAGGTGTTCAAACGAACACCTTTTTTTATATTTTCAATTTGATTAATTCGTTCTTCCAGGATAAACCTCCAACGCGTGACGAAGACATTCAACTGCATTGCGAAGCGCATCTTCATTTAACACATAAGCCAAACGCACTTCATTGGTTCCAGCTCCAGGTGTCGCGTAGAATCCAGTTGCTGGCGCCATCATCACTGTTTGATTGTTGTGTGAAAAATCTTCCAACATCCATTGGCAGAATTTATCTGCGTTGTCAATTGGAAGACGAGCAATGCAATAAAATGCACCCTTTGGATTCGGGCACATAACGCCAGGAATGGCGTTCAATCCGCTCACTAAAATATCTCTGCGCTTCACGTACTCTGCCACTACTCCATCGAAGTATTCTTGCGGAGTATCCAAAGCCGCTTCCGAAGCTATCTGTCCGAATGTTGGTGGGGAAAGTCTTGCTTGCGCAAACTTCATGGCCATAGCCATGACCTCTGCGTTACGGGTAACGAGTGCACCAATGCGCGCACCGCACATGCTGTAACGCTTGCTCACGCTATCAATCATGATGGCGTGATTGTCTAAACCTTCCAAATTCATAACTGAATGCGGAATCGCTCCGTCGTACATAAACTCGCGATAAACCTCATCTGCAATCAAGAACAAATCGTGCTTGATTACAAGATCACGCAATTGCTCTAACTCTTCCTTTGAATATAAATATCCAGTTGGATTACCTGGATTACAAATCACGATTGCCTTTGTCTTTGGGGTAATTCTCTCTTCGAATGCTGAAATCGGAGGAAGTGCAAATCCTGTTTCAATGTAAGAAGTAACAGGAACCACGTTCACTCCAGCCATTACCGCGAATCCGTTGTAATTCGCGTAAAACGGTTCTGGGATAATCACCTCATCGCCCGGATTCATGCACGTCATGAACGTAAAAATTAACGCCTCTGAACCACCGGTGGTGATCATGAGTTGCTGCGGAGTAAGCGTTATATCTTTCGAAGCGTAATAGCCCGTTAATCCTTTCTTGTATGAACCAATTCCGTCTGAGTTGCTGTATTCAATAACCTTAATGTC
>JBEIFO010000363.1:0-2118 GCA_040382375.1 Crocinitomicaceae bacterium | reverse complement strand
AGGTTCAAATTGGCTAACGAACAACACCTATTCGATGCCCAACACGAACAATGTTTTTACAATCGTAGGCTCAATGAACAGTATTACGCAACCACTAAACATTCCTGTGTATTGTTCTGGCAATGTAACCTTGTGCTCTGATCTTTGGACAACCGTAACACCTTGGATTGGTTACTATCAAAATCAAACCGCAACCATTCGTTTGAACTGGGGAAACTACGGTCCGGGTGCGACGCCGTATACCCTTACGTTGAACTGGCCAATTGGAGTTAATCTTGTTACCTCCTCAATTCAGAATCCGAATTACGTCATCAACGGAAACTCTATCACTTGGACCATCAACTCCAGCCAGACTTCATTCTCTACCACAGACTATCTCTACTTCACTGTTCCAAGCGGAATCTTAAACGGAGAACAACACATGTTCACTTCAACCATAACATCTTCTAACGGAACAGATTGTTACGAAGGGAATAACAGCGGTGGACTCTTGCAGATTGTTGGAAATAGTTATGATCCGAATGACAAAACAGTTTTCAAAAAATCATTTCATGCAGACAATGGTACTGCTTTCCAAGAAAGCACAATTGACTGGTACGTAGACGATGAACTTGAATACACCATTCGTTTTCAAAACACCGGAACTGCGCCGGCGCAAAACATCTTCATCATCGATACACTAGATGCAGAATTAGACTGGTCTACCTTCCAACTACTTAACACCACCCATGAAATGAATGTGGTGAACTTAGGGAACGGTGTTCTTCGATTTGAATTCAATAACATCTGGCTACCAGATAGCAGCGAAAATCAAGAGTTGAGCCAAGGGCATTTAACTTTCCGCATTCGCGAAAACATTGGAAACGAATTGTTCAGTGAAATCACGAACACGGCATACATCTTCTTCGATTGGAATCCTGCCATTATCACGAACACCACCTACAACATCAACGACTGGTTAGAGTTCGTGGGTGAAGAAAATGCGTTCCATGTGGAAGCCTATCCGAACCCGATGCAGAATGAATTGACGTTGAAAGTGGAAGGGAAATTCAATTACGAAATTCACGATTTAACTGGAAGAAAATTACTACAAGGAATGGGTGTTGGTCAAACAACGATTAGCACTGAGGGGCTTGCAACTGGGACTTATCTTATTTCAGTTTATGTAAACGGATCTAAGCAGACAGGTAAGGTTTTGAAATACTAACAAGCGCGTCAATCCATACTTCCGAGTCATTTAAACTTGGAACAAGCTGAACTTTTTCGCCGCCGTGTTCTTCAAAAAGCTCTTGGTATTCATCTCCAATTTCAATGGTTGTTTCCAGACAATCTGCAACGAAAGCGGGAGAAAATACCAAGAGCTTTTTCGCTCCTTTATCTCCCAATTCCTTAATGATGTCGTCTGAAAAAGGTTCAATCCATCCTTTGCCTAAGCGGCTCTGAAAACACACCGTGTACTCACTTTCTGAAAGTCCTACTTCCGCAGCAATAGCGCGAGCCGTAGCATAACACGTTGCCTTGTAACACATGTGATTCTCTTCGTTAATCTCATGCTCGCAACTGTGATTTCGACACTTATTATCGTCGTATAATTTATCTAACTGACGTTCAGGCAATCCGTGAAAACTGAACAGCACACGATCGTATTCCTTTAAATCGAATTGCTTCGCATTGTCTACGTAACCTTGAATGTATAAAGGTTCGTCGTAAAACTGAGGCACCAAAACAACTTCCGGAATGCTCCACCACTTCGAAATAATTTGCATCACTTTTTCATACACACTTCCTGTTGTGGCTGAAGCGTAATGCGGGAACAACGGTAACACCACAATCTTCTCTGCACCCCACTCCTCTATCTCGCGAAGAGCATTGTCTATACTCGGAACCTGATAGCGCATAGCTAAGAAAACTTTCGTCTCATTCTCATTGAAACGCGCTTGCAATTGCTCCTTGTTTCTCTTTCCATAATGAATCAGTGGCGAACCGTTTTCGGTCCAAAGTTTCTTGTAAATCGCAGCGCTTTTTCTATGACGAAAAGGAACAATGATTCCATTCACCAAAATGGCTCTTCCAATTGCCGCGACGTCTATGACACGCGGATCGTTCAAGAACTCTGTT
>JBEIFO010000362.1:0-2125 GCA_040382375.1 Crocinitomicaceae bacterium | reverse complement strand
GGTTTTGCTCCTGTTGCTCTTGCTACAGAACTGCTGTAAATAAATTGAGCTTGTGGCTTACTCTTCTTTGCACAGTCGCATTGACTTTTGGCTTCAACAGGAACAATATCCACGTTGTCTATGTAGTAATAAGCATCGTTCGAAACCGTTGTTGAAGTAATTCCTGCCGCTTTCATTTTTTTATCAGCTTCCACTGATTTCTTCATTTTTTCCACCTTCATCTTGTCCTCAGCACCAAATCCACCGATAACGATATACTCTTCGCCGCCAACTGCGGTATATGTACCACAAATACTTTCCCAACCGTCTGTAATATTAACTGCGATATTATCCGATATAGTAATCTGTGGCTCCACCATTATGGCATTAGAATTCGTAAACTGTAATTTCTTTTCAGAGACATATACTCCAACATTATTCACAGCAAACTTTGAAAGGTCAGACAATGACAAACTGTATCGAATACAATATTGCTGTCCTTTCACTAGCTTTTGGTTCAATTTAATCTGCAAATATGTTCTTGATTTCTTAGGATCTTTATCCTTGGAATATGCTCTAAATCCTGCGTAACTCGAACCCGATAAAGCGTCTTGATACCCATGCTCATTTGCAGGAGTTTTAAATTTCAAACTTTTAACATCCCTGGAGAACAAATCGCCAAATGCACTATTTGGCGACATCCAAGGTTTTGCAAGAATTACTTGACCTGCAGCCTTTAACTCCTTGGCTTCAAAATCATCGAAGTTGCCATTTGTAATAATTCCTTGAGGCGCAGCAGCCTTATCGGACTTTTTTTGCGCTGTTGCTCCAACTGTAGCCAGCACTAAAACTGCTAATAATAAACGTTTCATATTCATTTTACTTTTCGTTAGGGTATTCTTTTATGGTGTCAATAAAGCATTTTAGGTTGTCTGGAGAAATATCTGGATAAACTCCGTGGCCTAAGTTAGCAATATGTTTTTGAGTTCCAAACTTTTGAAGCATTTCTCTTGTTGCTTTTTTAATGCTAGCGAAGTCTCCATAGAGCACCGAAGGGTCTAAGTTTCCTTGCACTGTTTTCGCTCCTGCCCATTTCCGTGCCAAATCTGGTTGAATGGTCCAATCGAGTCCGATCGTCTCGCACGGAGAGTTCGCGAAGTCTTCTATCGCATACCACGCTCCCTTTGCGAAAACGGTTCGAGGAACTTCAGGTATAGCCGCTAAAATCCTATTGATGTAAGGAAGGGAAAACTCGCGATATGAATCGGGACCCAATACTCCTGCCCATGAATCGAACAGCTGAATCAAATCGGCTCCCGAAGCTATTTGCATTTTCAAATAAGAAATGGTCGCATCTGAAATCGCTGAAAGTAAGGCATGAGCCAATTCCGGATTCTCACGCATCATTCTTCTGGCCTTCGCAAACTCTTTGCTGCCCTGCCCTTCAATCATATAACAGAACAACGTGAACGGCGCACCGGCAAATCCGATCAGCGGCACTCTTCCATTTAATTCTTGCTTGGTTAGTTTCAAGGCTTCAGCGACATAGTTCAACTTACCTTCAATCTCTGTGGTTGAAAGCCTCGCTAAATCTTCTTTCGTCTTTATGGTATTCGGAAAACGCGGTCCCTTCCCTTCATCCATTTCATACGGCAATCCCATGGCTTCGGGAATAACCAAGATGTCTGAGAAAATAATCGCGGCATCTACACCCAAAATATCAACGGGCTGAAGGGTAACCGCGCACGCCAACTCGGGTGTGCGAACCAACGTAATGAAAGAACCCGCTCTTGCGCGTGTTGCGCGGTATTCGGGTAGCACTCGTCCGGCCTGACGCATTACCCATACAGGGGTGCGTTCCACTTGCTCGCCCTTCGCGGCGCGAAGCAATAAATTGTTCTGCAAATTCATGTGGTGCAAAAATACATCAGACATGCGCTACCTTCGTTTTTATGTTGAAGTCAATTTCAATTTATCCCATAAAATCGTTGAACGGCGTTGAACTTTCCTCTGCTGATGTCTTTCAACATGGATTGAAATTCGATCGGAATTGGATGTTGGTCGATTCCACCAATACATTCATTACACGCCGCGAAAGACCTGAGCTTTCTCTCATTGAAACAAGTCTTTCCGAAAACGGATTTCG
>JBEIFO010000361.1:0-2129 GCA_040382375.1 Crocinitomicaceae bacterium | reverse complement strand
GCGGCATTTGCTGCACTTAGTCTTTTTACATTTTCATCTTGCCATAAAGATCACGACAACCATGACGATCATACACATACTGGAACGGCAGGTGCGCTTGAATTCGAAATGGAACACACGTTTGGCGCGAGTGCCTTTCAAGTGAACACTCCGTATGTCGATGCGAATGGCGACACAGTCGTTTACAGTTCTGGGAACTATTACATCTCGCACATCCGCTTGATTAAAACAGATGGCAGTTATTACGAGTCGGCGTTGGCTCACGAGATTAATATCGCCATTCCGGGCAGTGCTATGATAGACATTGCAGACATTCCGAATGGCGATTACACGGGAGTTCAATTCGCTTTGGGGACAGACACATCGGCTGTATTTGGGACTGTTTCGGGAAGCGTTGCTAATGCGGCGTTTGATTATGAAGCGTACAATGCCAATGGACCCGCATTAACTTCCATATTCGATTTCGGAAGTGTGTTATCGATTGCTCCGAACGCTGCTCCTGTTTTGCACATGAGTATGAATATGGAATCTCTTTTCGCGAATGGAATTACTCCTGCGGTGTATAGCACAATTGCTGCGGGAACTGCAGAGAGCGAAAGTTTTCTAACGAATATGCTTGGTGCTATATCGTTTGAACATTTGCACCAATAATATGAGTTTACGAATTTTTCTAGTGGGGCTGCTTTTGGCAGCCTCACTTTCAACCTACGCCTGTGATGGTTGCGGAGGCGGTGCATCTGGAAATTTCCAAGGTGTTGTGCCTTTGTTCGGACAAAATCAATTCGCCTTCCGGGTGAATGCCTTTTCTTCCATTCATCCGACTGCTGCCTACAGCAGTCCTCTTCCCTCAAGCATTGTTCTCGAAGATCATTTCCTTCAACATGAATTTACCTTCAGAAAATTCAGTTCTAAAAAGATGATTTATTCCGCGAGTGTCCCGCTTGGAATTAACACACGCGTTGAAACCGCTAGAACAAGTCAAATCAAAGGGATTGGCGACATTCAACTCGGAGCTGCTCGTATCTTAATCAACACTTCCGACAGTTCATTTCGAACAGTAAAACACATACTTACTATTGGACTGGGCGTAGCCCTTCCAACCGGAAAATACATGCAACGCGATGAAACAATGCTCAGATTACCAGCGAATTTCCAATTGGGAAAAGGAGCATACGCATACAATTTCAATTTGTATTACGTGTTGCGAAGGAAAAATATAGGCCTTGCATTGAATGTGCAAGAGCGATTTTATTCTGAAAATGAATTGAGCTATCAATTTGGAAATTCAACTTCAACTTCCGCTGTTGTTTTTTATAGATGGAATCTCGAGTCGCAGCGACTGACCTTGCTGCCTCAATTAGGAATTGGATTCGAAAATCAGAAGCAAGATTTTTCATATGGCGTTGCTGAAGTTTCAACTGGAGGAAATCAAACCTGGGCCAATTTCGCTATTGATGCATACCGCGGCAGATGGGCTTATGGGGTTAATTTCCAACAAAAAATTCAATCCAACATTCCAGTAGGTGAAGCCGAGAGCTTTACTCGCTATGGCGTTCAGGTTACCTATAGATTGAGCAGTTATAAATAATCTAAATTTCTTATTTAGAATCGTTTTACTTAACATATCTTCGCGGCATGATTCGATTAATCATTGCCGACAACAGCCAAATCGTCCAAACAGGACTTCATTCTATCTTTTCCAATTACGAAAACATAGAAATAATAGGTGACGCGTCAAGTTCTGAGAGCTTGTATAATTTGCTTGTTTCTTTCGAAGCAGATATTCTTTTAATGGACTTTACTGCGCCTGGATTTTCTGTTGACACGATTACCAAAGCCTTGCGTCTTCAACCTAAATTAAAAGTTGTTGCGTTAACGGCTGATCAAAGCGGTGCGACCATTGTGAATGCCTTACGCGCAGGAGTAACCAGCTACATACGAAAGGACTGTGACGTGAATGAGATTCTAGATTCGGTTCGCGAAACAGCCGCTGGCAGCGTTTTCTTTTGTGGAAATATTGTCGATCGCATACGCAAGGAAGCCATTGACGTTGAGGATTTAGCTGTGGCAACTTACGACTGCGAGCCCACAACCATAAGCAACAGAGAAAATGAAGTCATTACTCTCAT
>JBEIFO010000360.1:0-2130 GCA_040382375.1 Crocinitomicaceae bacterium | reverse complement strand
TTTCCACCACAATAACTTTCATTCCGTTATCTAGTTTGAAGGTCGTTGCTTTTCCAATTTGAATTTTCGGAGCAGGACCAGGCTGAGGAACAATACTTCTATCGAGCGGTGTCGACTTCGGAGTTGTTTTCTTCGCACCTAGTTTTTTTTGATATGCTTTTTGGTCGATCTCAATTAATTCAAATTGTTCCAGGGTATTATCTCCCCAATCAATGATACAATTGTAATTTGAGTTGCCAAGGCTCCAATAAACATCGATGTTAGCTTCTCCGCTAGCAGTCTTGATTATAGATGGGAAAACCATGTATTTTTTTGTAAACCGAATGTTTTCGTATTGTTCAAGGACATTTCCATTTATTGAAACGGCATCAGAGGTAAAAGTTAAGACGGATCCGGCTTCTAAGAATGAAACTGCACTCAAATTCTTTCCCTTTGAAAAATACATTTTAGTTTGGGTAAAGCTCTGTAAGCTCAATAATAGGAAGAGTATAGTGGAAGCTGTTTTTGACTTTTTCATAAAGAAAATAGTTTTTTTTTAATGATGTGTATCAAAAGTAATTCAAATGTTTAACACACCTAATATTTAATTTTTTGACTGAATCTCGTCAATGTCGAATTTCTTCAGATTATAACTTTAGGCTTTGTGGATAACCAATTAAGCCCCTTAATTTAATCGGTTTTTATTCAAATAATTTCACGTAAATTAAGCCTAGCAAGAAGTGTATATATGAATTTCATTTTCGTTCGATTCTTAATTAGCAGAAAGTTTTGGGTCGTTTAAGAAATACAACACCACGCGATTTTCGGGGATGTAGTATTTACGAGCGGCATTGCGAAGGTCTTCGCGAGTCACTTTCATGTAACGTTCAATCTCGGTGTTAATGAGGTTTGCGTTTCCGTAGTAGGTGTGGTAGTTCGCAAGGCTTTCAGCAATTCCGGCCACGGTACTGTTAGTTGAAACGAAGGCGCTTTCGATTTGATTTTTCAATTTTTCGAATTCCTTTTCCGTTACCAATTCCTCTTTTAAATTATTGAACTGTTTGTTCATGCCGTCTTCCAAAGTCTGTGGATCAACACCCATGTTAGTTAGACCGAAAGCCAACGTCAATCCTGGATCTTCAAGGTTGAAGGTAAATGCGCCGCAGTACAACGAAAGTTGTTGTTCGTCTACCATGGATTTGTTCAAGCGAGAGCTTTCTCCGTTTGAAAGCAAGGTATTTAACATATCTACAGCATAGAACTCAGGAGTTCCTTGTGCAGGAATGTGGTAGGCTTGAACAATCATAGCCAATTCGTCTTTTCCATAAATGGTATCGCGAACTTCACCGGTGTTGATGTCTTCTTTCACGGTTGGACGAGGGATAGGGTTTGTTCCTTTTGGAATATCGCCGAAGTATTTCGCGATGAGCTTCTTCGTTTCTTCAACGTTCATGTCTCCGGCTAGCGAAAGAACGGCGTTGTTTGGAACGTAGAATGTTTTGTAGAAGTTCACGAAGTCTTCGTCTTTCGCGGCGTTCAAGTCTTCCATGCTTCCGATTGGAGACCAGGCGTAAGGATGTTTTTTGTAGGCGTGTTTCAACGCTTCAGGAAGAAGGCTTCCGTAAGGTTGGTTGTCGTAACGCATACGCTTTTCTTCTTTCACCACTTCGCGTTGTGTTTCAATTCCTTTGTTTTCCACTTTCGCGTGAAGCATACGCTCGCTTTCTAACCAAAGACCTAATTCAAGTTGGTTGCTTGGCATAAGATCGTAATAGAAGGTGCGGTCTTGTGTGGTGTTTGCGTTTAGTCCGCCTCCAGCGTTCTCTACGTATTTCGCGTATTCTCCGCGACCAATGTTGTCAGAACCTTCGAACAACAAGTGTTCGAAGAAGTGCGCCATGCCTGTTCTGCCTACTTGTTCGTTTTTCGAACCCACGTGGTAAAGCACGGTTACGGCTACGATAGGGGTGCTGTGATCTTCATGCAGAATTACGTGCAAGCCGTTTGGCAAGTCGTATTCAATGAATTTAATGTTTTGTGCTTGTGCAGCGAAAGTGCTGAGTAAAGCAACAAAGAGAATTACTTTTTTCATGTGTTAAAATATGGTTTGAAATACCGCAAGCGAAGATACTAAAGCGGAGCTTAGGTTGC
>JBEIFO010000359.1:0-2131 GCA_040382375.1 Crocinitomicaceae bacterium | reverse complement strand
GCTGCTTTGGGAAAGAACGGACAGTTCTTGAATGTGAGTCCGAGTGAAGGATTCGTGTACATTCGAATGGGCAATGCACCCGACAATTCGTTTGTTCCGTTTGTATTGAAAGATCAGATTTGGGAGAAATTGAATTACGTCATGTGCACTCCCGTTGCTGAAGAATCAGATGAAAATTTCTGGTTGAATCAGACTGCTACTTCGGTTCGAATTAACTGGTCTGGAAAGGCGTTTGAATGTGAAATACTTGGTGCAGATGGAAAACGGATTGCAACATTTTCCTCAAAAGAAACAGCTGAATTTTCAACATTAAAGTGGGCTCCGGGAGTATACTTTGTCAAGTGTTCCAATGGACATGAAGCCATTGTGAAAAAAGTTTTTGTTCGATAGATAATGAAGAATGTACTTCGTACGAATGCCTTTGGCGAATGCTTCGCGAATGTCTTCGACTGATTTTCCAATAACACCGTTCCAATTATGAAATAGGAATTACGAAGTAGGAATAAATCCGAAGGATTTCCAATTACGAAGTAGGAATAACGTAGTTCCTTGACTATATTTGTCAAGAATGAAATTGTCAAAATTAGATATTAGCAAGCATTTGCAAGACCTTCGAAAAGAGAATGGTAAAACCTTACGCGAGGTAGCGGCTTATTTGGAAATTGACCAGGCGATACTGAGTAAGATGGAAAACGGAAAGCGTCCGGTAACGAAGGATGTGCTGCAGCAATTGGCGAAACTTTATAAGAAAGATATTCAGGAGCTTCACAAGGTATTCTTGGCTGAAAAGCTATACAAACAATTGGAACACGAAGACGATGCGTTGTCTATTCTGAAATTGTTGGAAAAACAAGTGGTATACAAAACCAAACACGATTCAGAAAAAGAGCATATTAAAAAGACGGTTCAGGCTTATTTCGCAGAGCTCGATGTTGTTCAAGAAGTGAGTTTGTTTGGATCATTTGTAAGAAAGGAAGAAACAGCGAAAAGCGATATTGATCTTTTGATTCAGTTCGTGGCGAAGAAGAAAATATCCATGTTCGACATTCTAAAAATGCAGCACGATCTTGAAGAATTGTTGAATCGGAAAGTAGATTTAATTGAAGAAGGTCAGTTGAAACCAACGGCTGCCATTGATGTGGTTCGAGAAAAAGAAGTTGTGTATGTCAAAGCCAAGAGACAAACAAAGGGTTGAAGATATACTGACAGCTATTTCTCGAATTCAAGCGTTTGTAAATGATAAAACGCTGCTTGAATTTGAAAACGATGTGATGCTTCACAGTGCTGTTCAATATCAATTCCTCATTATCGGTGAAGCCGCAGGGGCTATCTCTCCAGAAATTCCCAAGCGACACGATTTCCCTTGGTTCTTGCCTAAATCGTTTCGAAATTTTATCATTCACGAATATCACAACGTGAAATTAGAGCGCATCTATCACACCGCTTTTGAATTGAATGAATTAAAGAATGTCTGCGAATTGATATTGGGGAGCGAATTCAAATGATTCATTAAAAGGGAAGTTAAGAAAAGGTAAGACTAATAGCGAAGTATACGGGAGTTTTCTCAAACCCATTTTTTTCATAATTGGATGTCACAAATTGTGACCAGTTGAATTGCTCAAACAGCTTCCCTTCACTTTGGGGTAAAATCTTATTTCAAACTTTTTCCCCCAGCTTCACTGGGGGCATTTCGGATGCCGCTCGCAGAGCGAGCTCAGGTGAAGTGCCTAAAAAAAACGGAGTTCCAATTATGAAATAGGAATTACGCAGTAGGAATAAATCCGAAGGATTTCCAATTACGCAGTTAAAGGTTCCAATTAAGAAGTAGGACCAATCTTCTTCGAAGATCAATTGCAAGCAATCAATCAACTGCGTTGATTAATCCTTCGGATTGAAGAATAAACAGCATATAAACTGCATATAAAAATTGGTGTTTATGCCAAAAGGCCAATTCAACTTTGTGCCTAAAAAAAATGGCAAAGATTAAAGTTCAAGCAACGGAAATTTCAATAATTCAATTCAACGAAAATGATTTTATTTCACTAACCGATATTTCTTCGGGATTCAAAGAAGGAAGTGGTCTAATTAGCAAATGGATAACCAACAAGAACACTCTTGAATATTTATCGAT
>JBEIFO010000358.1:0-2137 GCA_040382375.1 Crocinitomicaceae bacterium | reverse complement strand
GCATCTGGATTAAACGACGGTGCTGCAGCATTGTTGATGGCGAGTGAAAATGGTTTACAAACGCATGGACTTACGCCTTTGACACGTGTGGTTTCTTCTGCAGTAAGCGGAGTAGAGCCGCGCATCATGGGCATTGGTCCGGTTGAAGCATCTAAGTTGGCTTTGAAGCGGGCGGGATTGACGTTAGATCAAATGGATATTTTAGAATTGAATGAAGCCTTCGCGGCGCAAGTTTTGTCTTGCACACGTCAGCTTGGATTGGAAGACAACGACGCGCGTATCAATCCGCAAGGAGGTGCCATTGCGCTGGGACATCCGCTCGGAATGAGTGGAACACGTTTGGTTCAAACGGCCTCTATGCAATTGGCTCGATCAAACAAAAAATACGCGTTGTGCACCATGTGCATTGGCGTAGGGCAAGGGTATGCAGTGGTTTTAGAACGCGTTTAATTATGGCGAATATTTTTGAATTCAACGGATACATTCCAGTCATTCACGAGTCGGCGTTCATTCATCCGAATGCAACGGTAACTGGAAATGTGATCATTGGAAAGAACGTATACATTGGTCCGGGTGCCGCTATTCGCGGCGATTGGGGACAGATTGTTATTTCTGACGGATGCAATGTTCAAGAGAATTGCACCATTCATATGTTTCCTGGAACCACTGTTGTCTTGGGTGAAAACGCGCACATTGGCCACGGAGCTATTGTGCACGGAGCGCAGATAGGCGCAAATACATTGGTTGGAATGAATGCGGTGTTAATGGACGATGTTATTGTGGAAGAAGAGTGCATCATTGGCGCGTTGTGTTTCGTTCCTGCGAAGACGGTTGTGGAAAGAAGAAGTGTTATGGTTGGAAATCCGGCCAAGAAGGTGAAGGAAGTGAGCGACCAAATGCTCGAATGGAAGACGGAAGGAACAGGTTGGTATCAGCGATTGCCAGAAGAATGTCGAAATACCTTGCGCGCTGTTGAACCGCTTCGTGAAATTCCAGCGGACCGAAAGGTTCAGGACACGAAGGGCTATAATGCCTGGCACGAGAGGAAGTCATGAGTTTTCAGTTCAAACAATTTTCTGTGTCGCATGAATCGTCTTCCATGAAAGTGGGAACCGACGCGGTGTTATTGGGTGCTTTCATTCGAACAGAGAAACAAGAAAAAATTTTAGAAGTAGGAACGGGGTGTGGCGTTGTTGCGCTCATGTTGGCGCAAAAAGGAAATCGCGTTTTAGCGAATGACATTCATTCGTCATCGGTTGAAGAAGCGCAGCAGAATTTCAGCAAATCGGTTTTCGCACCTTTGTTGATTGCCGACGAGATAGATTTTTTTAAGCTTCAGGCACCGGTGAAATTCGATCGCATAGTTTCGAATCCGCCTTTTTTTCAAAACAGTTTGCAAGCACCTGATGAAACGCGCAATGCTGCGCGTCATGCCGTGAACGACTGGGTTAAACGTTTTTGGGAACGCGCGCACAAGTTAACGGGAAGGGTGAATGTGATTATCCCTGTTGAAGTCTTCGACGAATGGAAACGCGAAAGTGAATTGTCGAATTTTTTCTTGGTGAAGAAATGCGAAGTCTTTTCACGCTCCGACAAACCCGCTATTCGTTTCATCTTAGAATTTTATCGAATTGAACAACCGTTGGAAGAAACTTCTCTTGTTCTTATGAATGAAGATGGGACTCGGACATTCGAATATTCTGATTTTGCCAAAGAGTTTTATCTTTGAACTACGTAATTGGAAAATCGAAGATTTTATTCCTACTTCGTAATTCCTACTTCGTAATGCATACTTCGTAATTCCTATTAAATAATTCCAACTACGTAATTCCTGCACCGGTAATTTGCATAAAAGAGTAACGAAGTTCCAATTATGAAATAGGAATAAAATCTACGATTTTCCAATTGCAACGTAGGAATAAAACCGGAGGTTTTCCCATTACGAAGTTCCTACTCAATTTCAAGAAGCACACTCAACAACACCTGCAACTCCCTCACCTTATCGGCATTGTTCTGAGAGATGTAATGATGACTGAGTGCATTGATGTTGCGAGTAACAACATCGGAGCTTGAACATGGATCGAAGAAGCGTTGATCCAAGGGTAAATGCTGACTGGAAATAAATTGCTCTATTTCT
>JBEIFO010000357.1:0-2138 GCA_040382375.1 Crocinitomicaceae bacterium | reverse complement strand
TTTTTTCTTCCGTTGGGAATGAAGAACGCGAACACGTCGATCACGGCGTTTCAGCCAGGCGCCGACATTGCTTCTCCGCATAACACCGTGAAGGGCAAAAACATTCCCATTCCATATGTGAATTGGGACAACATTGGTCCTGCGGGAAGCATTAACGCCTGTGTGAATGAACTGAGCCAATGGATGATGTTGCAATTGAACAAAGGGACTTTGGGTGGAAAGAAATACTGGGACGAAAAGCGTACGTATGAAATGTGGGAGTACAACATTAACAAGCCGGTGAGCAAGTGGCAGCGTGAGAATATGCCTTCTCGACATGCGAATGGTTACGGCATGGGCTGGGAGCTTATGGAATATGGCGGGCACAAGATTGTGAGTCACGGTGGTGGTTATGACGGAATGATTTCGAACACGATTTTGATTCCCGATATGAATTTAGGATTTGTAATTTTAACGAACAGCAACAACTCGTTGCCGAGTGCCATGGGCTTTGAGTTCTTGGATTTGTTTTTAGGGGTGAAGGGAAGTAAGAACTGGGTGAATGAATTTGCTCCGGCAGCGGAAGAAGATAAATCAAACGAAATTGAAGTTCAAGAATTAGCAGCTTGCTCTGAGGATGTGACCGGAGTTTACGAAAGTGAAATGTATGGAAAGGTTGAAGTGCGAAAGGAAGGGACTACGTTGGTGATAGACTTTTTGCCAACGGCATTGTTTAAAGGTGAGTTGTGGGCAACAGGAACGTTGTTGTGTTACGATTTGAAGTGGACCACGCAAATGATGTTGCCATCTGGAAAGGTGAATTTTATTTTGGATCGAAACGGGAAAGTAGAGGAGATGCGCGTATTTGTTGAGAATCCGGATTTTGATTTTTCTGAATTGAAATTGTATAAAGTGAAATAATTAATTCTATGAAGAAGATTGTACTTGTATTGGCCGTGCTTGCAATTGTTCCGTCGGTATTTTTTAGCAGTTGTAAGAAAGAAGTTGATTGTCCAGGGTTGCCCCAGCAATTGGAAGGTTATTTTCCTTCTGTGAGTGAATTGAAGTTTAGCAATGGGTTGGGAGATACGTTGATTTTACCAGTTTCGCAATATTCGCGTGATGTTCCTCGCACGCTTTCGAACAATCCTTTGAGTGCAGGTGGCACTGGATCGAAACCGGTTTGTTACGAGACATTGAAGGCATATTCGATCATGAGTATACCGATGTATTGGTCTTTTGAGTTGGGTGTTTCGGAAGATGAAAAAACGACTTCGATCAGTTTGAACATCACAGAGGAGTTTCTTTCCAATAATTATTTTGAAGCACAAGTAAATGAAACCCCAAGTTCGTTGGGCGATTACAAGGTTTTTGGTGACACGTTGGATATTACGGCGTCACCCGTATCGTCTATGAGATTTTCAGAAGCTCAGATCGTCTATGGGCAGGGATTGGTGAAGTTGCACGATGTGGTGAATAATTGCGACTGGACAAGGGTTTTGTAGGCGTGCATGATTAAGTGCAGATGGAAAAATTATTAGAATCATTGTGAAATAAAAGGAAATGCCTATATTTGCACCCGCTTAACAGCAATGGCATTGTAGCTCAACTGGATAGAGCATCGCACTACGGATGCGAAGGTTTGGGGTTCGAATCCCTACAGTGTCACCATTAAGCTACCAAATCCCCGACGAAAGTTGGGGGTTTTTGGTTTTGGGAATATCTCATTCTCATTCTGTTTCTCTTACTCATTCTGAATTTCAATTCCCTAATCCCCAAATACACCTAATAATTGGCGATTACGTTCACCGAAAACACATAGTAATTGGCGATTAGGGGTGTTTCTCAAAGTCGTTCAGTTCTATTTCTCTTGGTCCTTCTTTTTCTTGTTAATTGATCTTTATGATTACGGAAATAAGGTGCGATAAGTAAACTTTTTCGTTACTTTTAGCGAAGCTTTTTTATTAGAGGCGGAAACTAAATATCAATGACAACCCTAGCCACCTACAAATCCAAAATCGCTTCGCGATATATTCCTGTCGATTCAGAACAAATAGGTCTGAAAATAGCAGAGAATGAATACTACCTGGCTTCACAGAAGCTAGACGGACACTTGACCTTTCTCTCCGTGAAAAAGGGAAAGGCACAGCTCTTCGATA
>JBEIFO010000356.1:0-2145 GCA_040382375.1 Crocinitomicaceae bacterium | reverse complement strand
GTTGGCGCATCGCTCATTAAATTAACCCTGAATAGTTGGGGCGCGGAACAACGCGGACTTGTTTCAGTAAAAGATTATTTTTCCTTTCTTTTCGAACCGAAGGTGTTCTTCGGAATGGGAATCACTTTCGTTTCAGCGTTGGTCTTATTCAAGGCGTTGTCGCTTAGCGATTTCAGTTATGTTATTCCTGTTAGCGCTGCTGTGAATTTTATTCTTACAGCTTCAGTGGCAGCAGTTTTTTTCGGAGAGAAACTAGCATGGAATAACATTGTTGGAATTGCGCTAATCATTGCGGGAGTATTCGTGATTAATTTGAAAAGAGCATGAGTAAGATTCTAGTCACAGGCGCAGCCGGATTCATTGGTTCGCATCTCACCGATGCCTTGCTTGAAGCGGGACATGAAGTTGTAGGTTTTGATAATTTGTCGAACGGAAAATTACGGAACCTTGAAAGTGCATTGGAGAGCAATGCTTTTCAATTCGCGGAAGGAGACATTTGTGATGAAGCGCAGGTCAATGAAATCATGAAGGGAGTCGATGTGGTTTATCATTTGGCTTGCTTGGGTGTGCGTCACTCCATTCACAGTCCGTTCGAAAATCATCGCGTAAACGCCGAAGGATCTCTTCGCGTTTTAGAAGCCGCTCGACAAGAGAAAGTTTCGAAGTTTTTTTACATCTCTACTTCAGAGATTTATGGAGACATTCAAACGTTTCCGATAGATGAGTTGGGAGTGCCTGCTCCGAAAACAGTTTACGGAAGTAGCAAGTTAGCGGGAGAAAACTATGCGTATTCTTACAACGTTTGTTACGGACTTCAAACCGTGATTACGCGCATCTTCAACAACTACGGACCACGCGCGCATTACGAAGGCGATGCAGGAGAGATTATTCCGCGTAGCATTGTTCGCATGTTAAACGGAGAAGCTCCTGTTGTTTTTGGAAAAGGCGATGTGACGCGTGATTTCTTCTTTGTGAAGGACACCGCAAGAGCGCTTGTTGGATTAATGAACAATGAAAAGGCAGTAGGTGAAATCATAAACATTGGAACAGGCGTTGAAATTTCCATGAAAGAACTCATGGAAGTGCTCATTGAGGAAATGGGTTTGAAAGACCGAATGAGCATTCGGTTTGAAGAAGACCGTCCGGCAGATGTTCCCCGCTTGTGGGTGAATCCTACGAAGTTTAAGGAGCTAACGGGATTTGAAAATGAAATGGATTTCTGTGAAGGATTGAGAGAAACGATAGCATATTACAAGGCATTAAATCAGACGAGCGATTTAATGAATGAAATAGAACTTCAAAATTGGAAGAAATGAAAATCCCAGTAGCAAAGCCATACTTAGGAGTTGAAGAAGCGCAGTTGGCCTACGACACCATTTTAACGAATTGGGTCACTCAAGGGCCGCGCGTGGCAGAGTTTGAAGAGAAGTTTGCGCAATACGTGGGAAGTGAATACGCTGTTGCAGTAAGCAATTGCACAACAGCTTTGCATTTGTCTCTCATTGTTGCAGGCATTGGTCCAGGCGACGAAGTCATTTGTCCGAGCATGAGTTACATCGCTACCGCAAACGCAATTGTATATGTGGGAGCAACGCCTGTTTTTGTTGAAGTGAAATCGGAAACCTACAACCTAGATCCGGCAGATGTTGAACGAAAGATTACTTCCAAGACGAAGGCCATTATTGGTGTTCATCAGATTGGACTTCCATTCGAGATAGACGAAATAAAAACGTTGTGCGCGAAGCACGGCCTGATCTTAGTTGAAGACGCTGCTTGTGCCGCGGGTTCCTCCTACAAAGGAAAAAAAATTGGGTCGCATTCAGACTTGGTTTGTTTTTCATTCCATCCGAGAAAAGTGATTACAACGGGAGATGGCGGAATGATTGCCACTTCAAACCCAGAATACGCAGAGCATTTGAAACGTCTGCGTCAACACGGGATGAGTGTGAACGATCGTGTTCGTCACTTAAGTGATAAGGTCATTGTGGAAGATCATTTGGAAGTTGGTTATAACTACCGAATGACCGATATTCAGGCGGCGGTAGGCATTCGTCAATTGGAAAAATTAGATTCCATTGTTGAACGAAGAAGAGAAATTGCACAATTCTATTTGAATGAATTGAAGGACATCGAATGCATTCGTTT
>JBEIFO010000355.1:0-2170 GCA_040382375.1 Crocinitomicaceae bacterium | reverse complement strand
CGCATCTGTTGTTTTCAATTTTGAAGTAACAACCACTCCTTCTCCTTTGCCTTTCTTGCTTTCAGCTTGAACCGTAGTTCCTAAAACAGACACAGTGTATGTCCCTTCAAGTGAAAGAGATTCTGCATTCGAAACGAAATACGGCTTACCATTCACCCATGTTTCAAGCACCTTTGAATCGTTGGTGAAAAGCTCTTTGTTGGTAATCACTAAGTTTGCGTCGTATCCCGCAAGTATAGAACCTACGCGGTTTTGAGCGTTTAGATATTGTGCTGGTCTTGTTGTTAAAGCAGCCAACGCAACGTTTGCAGGAAGTCCGTTTTCAACGGCCGTCTTTACATTTTCAATCAGCTGGCCTTTGTCTTCAAGTCCGCTTGAAGTAATACAAAATTCTATTCCGGCGTTGTGCAAATAAGCCAAGTTATACGGGGCCAATTCCCAGTGCTTCAACTCTGCTGTTGTAATGTACCTATTGCTCGCCGGATCGCTAACGTCGAAGGCTTGCGGATAATTTACAGGCACAATGAATTTCCCTTTGGTGCCTTTCATCTCTTCTAGGCGTTGGTATTCATTTCCTCCAGTTTTGAATAGGTATTGAACACCAAACTCATCGCCCACAGCGTCGGCACGAAGAATGTTCCATTTATCGTTAGATTCAAAAATTTGAGGAAGCTTGCTGTTTGCATTGAAAGCACGAAGCGTAAGGTTAGTTTCTCCAGTCCCTTTCAAATTCGCGTACCAGTTCGCATCGCAATAGGTTTGTTTAAGCAGCGCAATGCTACCCATAATGGAAGAAGGGTATTGCTGCGGACTGCTTCCTTTGTTGAAAGAGAAATAGGCCGCCGCCTCAGCGCTAATAACGTCTGCATGAATTTCATTTCCCAAAGAAACAAGCGCTCCTGTTCCGCGTGAAATACCATCGGCCTTGTGCGAGCACACTGCGGTTATTCCCGCATTGCGATAGCTTTCAGCTTCTTCTTCGTTGTGTTGAAGTTGCATGGAAGCGTTGTATTCCGGATGAATGGCGGCATTCCAGCCCAGTACGTTTTTTCCTGAATCTTCTGTTTCTTCACCTTGATTGTCATTTGACTTTTTTGGAATTCCGTATGTGGAAAACGCATCAACGAATCCTGCATAAATGAATTTGCCAGTAGCATCAATGATAACGCAGTTAGCGGGAATTGGAATGTTCTTTCCAACCGCTTTGATTTTTCCTTTTTCAATAATGACGGTTGCTCCTTCCAATTTATTTTCTGGGGAGGAATATACCGTGGCGTTGGTGAGCGCATACGCACTCACGTCTTTCGGACGAACGCCGTTGAACGGAAAGGTTTCTTGCGCGAATGAAACGATGCCATTCGATACAAGTAAAATGAAGACCAAGAGTTTTCTCATGTTATATGTTGAAGTGAAAAATTCACAAACGATAGAGACAAAAATAGTGGGATTCAAATGAACATTGGTTGTAAATGTTCTCCTTGAATGGAATTACATTTGTGTTATGAACGAAAGAAAAAAAATTCCGACGGCTGTATATGCTGAAATGACACCCAATCCTTCATCTATGAAGTTCGTTGCGGATCGTTTGCTTTTAACCGGCGGACTTCAAGTTGAATATAAGTCAAAGGCCGAAGCAGCGGGCTCATCGCCATTGGCAGAAGAGCTCTTCAATTTCCCATTTGTAACCAATGTATTTATTGCACATAATTTCGTGACCGTTACCAAAGACGGCACCATTGATTGGGACATGATTGTTATGCAGCTGCGCGAATACATTCGCGAGTGGCTCATGGACAATGAGATTGCGGTTTCTACGGTTCCTGCTGAACTCATGAGCAGAAGCGCGAGCATGATTGAAGAAGCGAAGGCCGGAGGGTCAACACCTTCTTCAGTGGATAGATCGAATTTCAAGCCTTCAGAATATGACGACGCTATTATGGCGTTGTTGGAAGAGTTTGTTCGTCCTGCTGTGGAAGCAGACGGCGGAGCCATTGATTTCGTGGGTTATGATGAGAAGAAAGTTTTTGTAGAAATGAAAGGGTCGTGCGCAGGCTGTCCTTCATCAACAGCAACCCTTAAAGGTGGAATTGAAAACCTTCTGAAGGCGAAGCTTCCGAGTGTGGTGGAAGAAGTAATTTCGGTTTAAGAAAATAATCTGCAAAGACTCTCG
>JBEIFO010000354.1:0-2190 GCA_040382375.1 Crocinitomicaceae bacterium | reverse complement strand
CCGGGCGAAGACGACTGGAACGGCAACGTTGGCGCGCGTTTGCTTTACCACATGTGTGGGGTTGCAAGCTGAAAGTTTTAACAAAACCTTTTTAGTTTCCCCTTTTGTGTTGGTTCCACATGGTTTTGGCAAAATCACGAAATGATTCTGGGCTTGAGCCAAAGGCATCATCAAATTTAAATTGTCCACCATCAACAGAGCCATCTTCCCAATCTATCTGACTTGATCCCCTTAAGGCATATTTCTGCCCATTCTGAAACATGATAATCTTCAAGTCGCTCGGTGAAACATCGCTCAAGCAATAGGTTTCATACATCATCCAAACTTCACCAGTGTCATCAGAGTTAAGATCTGTAATTTGTATTGTACTTGGAATAAAAGAGGCCTCTACATCAAATTGGCATTCCGACACGAAGTCGTGTAACTCACGCAGAAGCTTTACTTCTGAACCTGAAATAACGTAATGGTAAGCGTACAAATGTGCTTCTTTATAAGGGTCTAAATACTCGTCATCATTTTGTTTTTCGGGAGAATAAATCTCTCCTGTTTCAGCTGCAATAAATATATTCTCACCCAACTTATCCGTCCATTTGTAGGCACTTTTAACTTTACCTTTCGTTACGCAAGTAGCCGGGATATCAGCAACATTCAACTTGGTAATTGATGCTGGGTCGAAATGCTTTACAACCTCTTTGACATCAGCGGAAGCACCGCTTGTTCCTGGGCTATTCACTTCTTGATTCTCGCCACAAGAAAAGAATAAAGCAACAACTAAAAGAAATAATGTCGATCTCATAATATGAAATTTAAATAATTTATTCTGGTTAAAACTAACTCAAAGTTCTCAATTTATTATACTCCACCTGAATTTCCTGTGGCGGGTTGAAATAACCGTATGCTACATGCGAAAACTCTTCGCGAATTTTATCTAATACAGTTCGAACCCCCATGCCTTCCGGCAATTCTGTTACGCCTATTTTGCCTAAATACCAATCGGGATCAATGTTGAAATTGCGCCATTGAATCATACTAATGTCAGTATGCTTAATGAAATTACGCAACGCTTCGTATTCTTCCGGATGGTCGGTCATTCCTGGGAAAGTGAAGTAGTTGATGCTTGCCCATCCACCGTATTGACGAACAATACGAGCCGATTCTACAATGTCTTCAAACTTATAATTGTTCGGCAAGTAATAGGCTTCGTAAATGTTTTTACGAAGCGAATTCGTGCTGACACGAATGCTATCTAAACCGACCTTCATTAACTCTTCCACAGCCTTTGGCTTACTGCCGTTGGTGTTCAGGTTAATGATACCACGCTTGGTGTGTTTTCGCAATTCAATAATAACATCGCGAATGGTTTGCCAAACGAGCAACGGTTCCCCTTCACAACCTTGTCCGAAACTTATAATTGGACGCTCAGCGTTCATCAAATGTGGCAATGTGTATTCTACAATTTCCGCAACGGTTGGAATGAAATCTAAGCGGTCTTGTGGCGACGTTAACTCATGCTCTTCCGGTTGAAATGAAATACAACCTAAGCAATTGCTGTTACACGCCGGACTGACAGGAATAGGCGCTTCCCAACGTCCCATAAAAAAGTTACGTGCAGCAGGGCAACAGTATTTCAAACTGCAGTTGTTTCCTAAATGCTGAACCAATCTGTTGTTCGGATGCTCTTCCAAACGCTTTCGTGTTACTTCCCAAATATGTTCTCTATCGAAATTTTCTAAATCCTGACGTTCATCTGCGTCAATACGCACTGCCGTTGTATAAAATTTCCCATCGTACCAACCCACTGCTGTGTATGCGTACAATGGAAGTGTTGGTGCATCTTGTTCGTCTGTTCCGAATGCTGCTGAATACAATTGTGTATAGGCAGGGGCGTTCAAACTAGCCACGGCCTGAATGTCTTCATGGCATTCCATTTCGCCTGTTTCAACACTAAGGCCATACGGACGTCTTCCGGGCAAAGTGAACAAATCACTTCCAAATGGAAGTTCAATAAAATCTTCCGGTGTTAGCGGATACACGTTGTACCCCGATCTGCCTACTGCTTCAAAATTAGTGTCTTCAAAAATATTTCCTTCAGCATCGGCGTATACCATGAAAGGGACTTCCTTCGGATGAATTGATTTTTTCATTTTGCAAAAGTACATTCTATCTTCGTGAAATATGCGCATTACATTT